>RFHL01000104.1 GCA_003696875.1 Bacteroidota bacterium
CATCCTGGGCAAAGGCGCCTTGGAGGGCCGCTTGAGCATCGCCGGTGCCATAGCCGGCCCAGGGGGCGGCCTGTATCAGCCGCCAGGTCTCGCCCCAGAGGTAGGTGCGTACCGCTACCCCATGATGGGGCAATTCGTCGACCGGGACATCTTCGATCTCCCATTCCAGGAGCTCACCCATGCGCTTACTGATGCGGGGGTTGGCGGACAAAAGGGCAACGAGTGAGAATGAAAGCAGGAGCAGAGCGGGCAGGCCGTAGCGCCGTCGACGCGGTTGCAGCGCCCATATGGCCCCGGTCCCGGCGGCCCCGATCAGGGCCAGCGGAAACTGTATGCGCGAAGCCAGCAGGACTTCCATCAGGAAGATTCCGCCCAGCCCTATCCAGCGCAGACGGCGGCTGAATGGCCGGGATAGACGCCAGGGACCGCCCGGTAGCACGATCAGCAGGGCCGCTGCATTGAGCAGCATCCCCATGAGGGTAGGGTGCAGGCCAATCTGCCCCGCCAGCGGGGCGTAGGAAAAGTGGGAATAGGTCCACTCCCCGCTCTGGAAAGCTTGCCAGGTCGCTCCAATCAGGGCCAGCAGGCAGGCGATCCCTCCGGCGGCCAGATATACTTCCCGTAGCAGGCGAAATTCCCGGCCCGTGAGTGCCGGATAGCTGCCGATGACCAAGGGCAGCAGCAGGAGCGGTAGTTTGACGATGAGCTTGTCGAGGCCCTCGCTCAGATCGTAGGTATGTAGCAGCCCCAGCCCATAGGCCGCAAAGAGGGCCAGGCAGGGCCAGACCCAGGCTTGTCGCCTCAGTCGACGGGTACGATGCCGCCAGTCGCCCGCCAGCAGCGCATGCAGGGCCAGTCCGGCCAGGGCCAGGCTCACCCCCGCCCGGCTGAGCCAGAGCGAAGCCGCGAGCAAGGCCAGTAGGGCCAGGTAGAGCGAGCGAGAGGATGGGATGCGCATGAGGCTCCAAAGGTAGGGAAGAAAAGCGACAGGCCCGGGGCGCCGAACTTCCATTCTGGCCCTGTACCTTTAGCGCTTGCGGATAATACATTCCACCCGTCGGTTTTGCGGCCGGGTAGCGGGATTGGTATTGTCAGCGATGGGGAGGCTCCCTCCGAAGCCAAGGCTACGCAGGCGGTCAGGCGCAATGCCGTGCTCAATGAGGTATTGTTCCACCCGGGCAGCCCGGGCCTCGGAGAGCGCCTGGAGCTCGGCTACGCCGCCAATGTTGTCGGTATGGCCCCGGATCTCGATCTCCAGCGTCGGCAGGCCCCGCATGAGAGCTACCAGCCGGTCCAGCTCGGGATAGGACTCCGGCAGCAACTCAGCGGTAGCCCGCTGAAAGTAGAGTCGCTTCAGCTGGATGGTATCGCCCAGCCCGATGGGCTGCAGGTAGAGATCGCGCCGGATCTCCCGATAGCTACGCACGGGCCGTACGTCCAGGGTGTCCACCACTGGATAGTAGCCGATGCGCTCGGTATAGAGCTGATAGGCCCGCTGGTAAGGTAGAAAAAAGCTATAGCCCCCATCTTCCCCGGCGCGGGTATCGCGCCGGATCGCGTCTTTGCCCAGGTCCAGGGCCTGGACGCTGGCCGAGAGCGGCCGGCCACTGCGCCGGTCCCGCACCTGCCCGTATACCCGCACCAGCGGCTGTCGCCGCCGGTCGATGGGAATGCGCACGCCATAGAGGTCGTAGTCGCCCCGCAGGCTGTCCACGCTGGCCATGTAAACATGTCGGGGCCGGCCCGGCAGGGGGGTGTACCAGCCGTCCCAGGTGGGACCGTTGATGCGTGGGCCCAGGTTGACAGGGGGGCTCCACTGGGTCCAGCTGTTGCTCAGGCGGCGGCTGAGGTACACATCGCCCCGGCCGTAGCCGGGATGGCCCTCGCTGGCAAAGTAGAGGCTGTCGCCTGCCGCTGACAGATAGGGGCTGCGCTCATCCCCAAAGGTGTTGAGGGTCGGACCCAGATTGCGGGGGGGACTCCAACGGCCATCGGCCTGTTGCTGGCTCATATAGAGGTCCAGGTCGCCGTAGCCGCCGGGCAGATTGGCGGCAAAGACCAGGGTCTTCCCGTCGGGGCTGAGCCACCAGTCCGTTACCGGGCCGTGCGTTTCCAGTGCTGGCCGGGCCTGATTGGCCGGGGCGGACCAGCCGGTGGCGGTGCGCGCACTGAGGGCCAGGCCCGGGCCGCCATCCCCACCGTCAGGGCCGTACCAGCTGCCGAGCAGCAGGGTGCGGTCGCGGGCCTGAACCACGGTGTTGGGGCCCGCGTGATTGAGGGGCACAGGTAACTTTTGCGCAGGCCCCCACATACTGTCGCCTTGTACGGTCGACCACCAGATGTCCAGCGCCGCCAGCCCGGCGGCGGTGTCGGCCCGGGAAAAGTACAATTCGTCCCCCCGGGGCATGAGCTGCGGAGCCACCTCGTGGGTGCCGACCTGGCTCACGGTGCTGTCCAGCAGGCGCTTGCTCGCCAGCAACTCGGGGCCATCAATCAGGCGGATCGGCACTGGGGGATGCTCAATATAGAAATAGCCCGCCGTCAGGTGGGCGGGGCCGCGCAGGTATAGGCCGTGAAAAAGCCCTTGCAGGCGGGGAAAGGCCAGCTTGGCTACCTGCTTGCCGTTGATTTCAAACTGAAGCTGCCAGCCTTCCTTGCGGACCACCAGTGTATGGGCTTTGCCCGGCCCCTTGATCCGCCGGTGGCGGGTCCAGTCGATCAGGTACTGCTCTTCGCCCTGCTGGCCCTCCACCACGGCAAAGTAGCCCTCTGGTCGGATGAGAAAAGCGTAGTAGCGGCGGCCCGCCGCATCGGCGCTCCATACCAGACCATAGGTCGCCTGCAGACCCGCGTCCTGCTGGGTGAGGACCGTCCCGAAGGCCATGTCGGCCCGAGTTTCCACATACTGCTCAGTGGTAAACAGCCAGGGGCCGAGCAAGGGAGGTTGGAGCAGGTGGAGCTGCCCGGCCGCCAGCCAGGCCTGGCGGCTGTGGGTACTATCCAGCGGCCAGTACCCCTCATCCTGGACAAACTCGTCCCGGAGGATCAGGGTCCCCTGGGCCAGGGTCACCGGTCCCCAAACCAACAGCAAACACAGAAGCCAAAGGGTGCGCATGCCAGCAGAAGCGTTTTTTTCAAGGGGAAGGTAGGAAAAATCTGGCTCCCTATCCGCCCCCGCCGCCTGGCGCGCTCAGTTCGCCGGGAATATGGGGGGGCCTTTCGCGGGCCTCCCGGTCGGGCTCCGCCGGATCAGGAATCCACATGTGCAGGTACTTTACCTCCACCTTCATGCTTCCGTGTAAGAGGACACCGATGTGATTGCCCCGCCAGGGATCAGCGGCATAGGTGTAGACAATCTCGTCATTGAGGAAAAAGGAAATCCGATCGCCCCGCCGGGAGACGCGCAGCACATTCCAGGCTTTGGGGCCATGCACCCGGCTGCTTTCGGTCCAGGGCTTGATGAAGTGGTAAGCATGGCGCTCCTTCCGCAGCAGGGTATAGTGCCCATTGGTGGAGACCAGAAAGGCGAAGAGGTCGCGCTCGTCAGCTTGGGCGCCCCAGACGAGGCCCAGCCCCATGTTTTTGTCCCCTTTTTCCTGCCAGAGTGCCGTCTCCAGGTCAAAGTCGGCCTCAGGGGGCAGCACCACAGGCTGCAGAAAGGCAAAGTTGCGGGCCTGGGAGCGGATCTGGATAACATAGGTACTGTCCCCAAACCAGGTGGTTTGGGCGCGGCTTTCCATCACCGGCCAGCCGTGCCGGTTGTCGGAAAAGCGGTCTTCAAACAGCGTCTGTCCCCGTAGCGACGGGGCCAGCAGGAGCAGGGGCAGACAGCTGAGTAGCCAGCAGATCGAGCAAGGGTGAGCGATCCGGGGTGCCAACCGAAGGTGGCGTCCGGATCTTTCCGGACGGATAAGGTACATACTTCCCTTAACGCAAATACTGTTCCCGGATCGTGACGATCAGGGCGAGGACGCGAAATAATTCGGGAATATCCTCCAGCGCCCCCGTCTCGGTTACGGACCAGCGCAGGGGCGGCTGCCCGTTAGGTATCACCCACAACAGGGGAATGTCATGGATCGTCTCTCCCCGCCGCAGGCGGCGGACGAGTTGTGTCCCGGAGGGTCTGTCCAGACTGTCCGGGTTCAGCACCAGCAAGTATAGGGTGTCTCCGGGGCTATGGAGTTCCCAACCGGTTTCGTCTGGCACAACCTGGGCGCGCTGTTGTCCCAGCGTACCCACGGCGGTGCCCGCCGCGGTAAAGGTAATGTCTCCCCCCAGGGGATGATACAGTTGCCAGCGCCGGGCCGTGGCCAGCGTATCGCTGCGGTTCCGCACAAAGAGGTTGTCGTCCGGGTTTTGGGCATATAGCCGGATATGCCGGGGGTAGGGCTGGCCGTGATGGCGGCGCCAGATGATCCGGGCTTCGACAAAAGGCGACTGGGCCAGGGCCACATTCCCCAGCATGAGGACCAGGATAAGCAGGTGGCGACTCATTCGCCCAGGGATCGGGAAAGTTCTTCCAGCCGGGCGCGCTCCCGGCTGCTGAGCTTGTCTACGCCTTTGTCCAGCAGGAAGTCGATCTCCTCCTGCACCGACCCGAAGGCCGGCGTCGCCGGCCGGGGAGGGACCACCTTGCCTACGACCTCGCGCACCCGCACCGGGGCAAAACGGAAGGAGGAAGGCATGCGGAGCCGTTCGGGCATCCTGAGGATCATGTACAAAAAGGCGATCGAGGGGACGACCAGAGCCGCAACCAGCAGCCAGCGGCCAGCCAGCAAGTCAGGTCGGAGGAGGAGGGCGAGCAGCAGGCCGCTCAGCGCTCCGCCCAGGTGGGCTTCGTGGGCCAGGTTGCCCCAGCGGTTGCGGATTCCATAGAGGGACGCCAGCACATACAGCCCGCCAAACAACCAGCCCGGCAGAAACCAGATCCGTAGCTCAGGCAACCAGAAGATGGTGGCAAAGATGAGCCCATTGATCGCGCCAGAGGCGCCCAGCGACCGAAAATCCTCGTGATGACGGTGCACCAGCCAGGTGAGCCCACTTCCGCCCAACAGGCTGCCCGCATAGATCAGGAGGAATGCCCAGGGCGGCAAGCCGGCGATGGGCGTGGGATATAGATCCAGCGCCGCGTCATTCAGCAGTTTGCCAAAGAGGTAGAGGGCATACATGTTGAAAAGCAAATGCCACCAGCCTCCGTGAAGAAAGGCTGACACCAGAAAGCGACCGTACTCCCGCTGGTGCCGGATAGCCCCGATGTGCAGCACATGCCGGTCCCGGAATGCAGCGTCTCGCATGGCATAGAGAGACAATCCCACATTGGCGACGATGAGGATGTAGGTAAGGGTGAGGATGCTGATCGTCATGGCAAAGACAATATACAAAAGATCCGAATCGGGAAGAGAGCCCTCTTTTCCGCTGGAAAGAACGAATGACCTCTAAACCCCTGTATGAATCAGGGAAAAAAACTGGTAGGACAGCGAAGCCACTCAAGGCATCCAGAAACCTGCCGGGGCAGGTCGCGAGGAAGAAGACCCAACCATCATATGAAGCCCCTCTTGGGGCGAATGATCCATCGCGTGTACCCTTTTTACCCTGGAAAGCAGGAAATGTTTGAGTCTAAGGCGAACGCATCTCTTGTCAGGCTGGACCTGTTCGCGGGCATTTCTGGGGCAGAAAACAGGCTTGATTTCCCAAATACGCCCTGCTCCTACCCAAACATAACGCATGAGCTGGCCGGGAGGGCGCTTCGTCCGATTTTTTTTTTGCCCGCGATGGGGTGCGGTAAATGATGCCCCAATGGGCCGATGCGCCCATAGACCCCATCAGGACC
>RFHL01000105.1 GCA_003696875.1 Bacteroidota bacterium
GTAAAGGCAATTTGGCAGGAATACCGGTTTTTTCAAATCTTTTCCCCCGGGAATTGGCCAAGGAGGGGGTTATTCCCCAATCCGCTCACCCATGCGAACGGCGGTTTCCAGGCCGCGCCGGGTGTTTTCCAGCAGGTCGGCGTCGATGGACACCTGCCCTTCTTCTATCAGCAGCACGATGGTGGAGCCGCCAAAGGCAAAATAACCCATCTCGTCGCCTTTGGTGACGGTGGAATCGCCTTGATAAGTGTGCAGGATGCTCCCTACCATGGTGGCTCCCACGGGGCATACCAGGACCATACCCTTGTCCGGCGTCTGCAGGCGCACGATGTCCCGCTTGTTTTGGCAAAAAACCCGGGCAAAGTTGCCCTGGACAGCGTAGGGCGAGACTGAGTAGTACTTGCCCCGGATCTTTTTGGGGGCGGCGGCTATACCTGAATAGGGAAAATGGAAACGGTGGTAGTCCGGCGGAGCCAGCCGCAGGATGTACATAGCCCCGGATTCGTAGCGTTCGGTCAGGGCATCATCCTGGAGAAAATCCCTCAGCCGGAAAGATTCGCCCTTGATAAAGAAATCGCCGACCTCCCGGATGCGGGCAAAAGCCGCCAACTTGCCATCGCCAGGGGAAACCAGCCCCTCGCCAATGGGGCGGGCCCCGGGCTTGAGTTTGCGATAAAAAAACTCGTTAAAGGTGCGGTAGGCCGACAGCTCTTGTGCGGCTTCTTCCATATCAATCCCATAGGCCTTGACAAAGGGACGAATCCACCGGGCCGAGGTGTGCCGGTTCATCAGACGGCCGTAGAAGGAGGTGAGCATCTTGCGCTTGGCCACCGATTCCAGGGGGAGCTTGCCCAGAGGATGATGGTACAAAAACCGCAAAAAAGCCTCGCCCGGAGGCTTTTCCTCCACGAGTTCTTGGGTTTTACGGTCTATGTAGGTGATACGCTTCATCCAGTCTGGAACAATCCGGGGTTGGCAAGTTTACGGAATCTTTGGACAATGGGGGAGAGGGGGGGCAAATTTCTTGTTTGTCTGCCAGGGTCATCGAGCCGGGGGGCGCCGTACGAGCACCGCCCAGTCGGCCTGGGGCAGGTCTGGAGGCAGGCCCAGACGGACGGGCGTGCCTCCCTGCACGGTCGGCAGGCTGCCGGTCTGCAAGGGGCCGCCCCGCCGCGGGTCGTACCACTGCACTGTGAAGGGGCCCGTGGTGCCACTCAGGTCCAGTTGGGCGGTTCCGCCTTGAGGCAGGTATACCGCATAGGTGTCACCCGTTTTGGCCAGGGCATAGTTGCCCGAGCCGCCCAGCAGGCTATCAGCGGCCTGCATCTCGGCAAAGGGCAGGTACTGCTGGAAAAAGGTGAGGGCGTGGCGGGTGTAGTCCCACATCCGGTCCCGGGAACGCCAGTCTTCGCAGTTGAGGTCATTGTGGGGATTGCGGTAGCCAAAATACCACTCCACCCCGCCGCCTCCGGCCATGAGGTTGCCCCAGAGGACCTCCTGACGCACCTTATCCTGGTTGTTGGGCTGGGTGGTATCGGGGTCCACGCCCCGCGAGGCGGGGCCGATCTCGTCCAGGCATACCAGCCAGGGATGGCCTGCCTGGGCCGAGGCGGTCACCCAGTGCCGGGTATCGTGGTGGCTGTGCCCCGGCCAGCCCACCTGTATGGCCAGCCCACTCAGGTGTGGAAATCCCAACAGGCGTGTCATCTGCGCGTGGCGCAGGCTGTCCCAGGCATGGGTGTGGATCACCACCGGATTGTCGTAGGGATCGGTTTCATCCAGGTAGCGAATCATGGCCTTTTGTTGATCCAGGGTCTGTGCCACAGGGGTGAAGTCGGCCGGGCCATTTTCCTCGCCCACATTCCAGCACACGCCCAGGTGGTGCCCAAAGCGGGCGATCAGCTCGCGATAGTAGAGCTTGCGCTCAGGGCCAGTGTCGCCCCCGTCGAGCAGGGTCTCGTTTTCGGTTTCCTGTGTTACGACATGCAGCATGAGGCCGAGCTGGTCCATGTGGTCAAAGACGATTTCCCACTGGTCCAGCTTGGAGCAGTCAAAGCGGTCGCGTACCTCATAGCCGGTGTAGGGCCAGACGTCTTTGCCATCGCCGCCGATGTTCATCGTCAGGAAGTAGACCGAGTTCATGCCCTTGGCAGCCAGGTAGTTGAGGGCTCCGATGATGCCCTTGCCCTGATCGCCCCGCCAGACGGGATCGCCCGGCTGCCAGTCGGCGACATGCGCCGCATAGCGGTGCAGGGGGGCGCGGGGATCGGCCTCGCCGCTCCGCTGCTCGGCCAGTTCGCCCTTGTAGGTGCCGTCAAAGTCGGCATAGGCAAGGAAGTTTTCGGGGCTGTCGGCCCCGCCTTTCAGAAAATATCGACCTGAGCCGGCATATTGCAGGTAGTGCCCGTTTGTCTGCCGGAGCTTGCCCTCCGCCCCGGCAGGAGCCGGGGCAATGTCCAGGCGGCCTTTCTCCCCGTGGAAAGCGACGGGTGCGCCTGCCGACGGATCGTCGGCGACGGCGATCCCCGGCCCCTGCCGGAAGGAGACCTCGTAGGTCCAGCGGCCCGGGGCGTCGGGCCGGAAGCGCACCTGCCAGACCGAGCCGGTGCTGTCACCGCTTTCGGCGGCTTGTCCGTCGGCGGCGTAGAAGCCCGGCACCACGTAGGTCCGGTCCCCCTGCCGGAAGGTGACGTCCAGGCGGTAGTCGGTGAAGGGGTTCACCTCGGCTTGCTCACTGGTCACCGGACCGGTGAAGGAGAGGGTGAGCTTTTCCCACTGCCGGCCCGGCTGGGCCGGGGGGGTACAGGCCATGAGGCCCAGGAGGAGTGCGAGGGAGAGTAGGCGTAGTCGTAGCATAATAACGAATCAAACAAGCGAAAACCAGGCATGCCTGTGGGGGGAAGGTAGCCCTTTTGCCGCAAGGATGCATCCGGCCTGTGCAATCAGCGGTCTCCGATGGAGACCTCCAGCGTATAGGCCCCGGCGGTGACGCCACGGGCGCCGGCCACTCCGATCAGGATGCTGTAGGGGTTGTTGATCGCGATGAATTCGATTTCCTGCGGCTCGCCACCCCGGGAAAGATCCGGCTCCCCGGCATAGATAGGGTAAGAGGCTTCGCAGGAACCGGCCACTGATATGGCAGGCGGTACCGCCTGCATAGAGGGGTGGGTGCCCTGCCGCAGACCATACACATTGATGCGGTGCCGGCCTTCGGGAACCACCCGGATGCGGATGCGACTATACCGCGGCAGGTCTACGCGATACAGCTGGTGGTGGCCCTCAAACTCGGCAAAGCGAGTGGCCGGGAAGCAGGCAACCTGGCTGCTCGCGGCCCAGTCCAGCGGCATGGGCTGGCCCTGGGCCAGCTCGCCGGTGAGGCGGATGCTCTCCCCTTTGGCACAGCTCAAAGGGGTGACTTCGGGTTCGGTCGGGCCGTCGGACTCTGGCCGGAGTAGGGCCAGACCCAGGACCAGCAGGAGGGGGAGGAGGCAAAGATGCATGGCTAGGTAGGTTGGTGGAGAAATATGGATTTCATGAATCTAGGGTTTTCCCTGAAGCTTTTCTCCTTTTTACACAGGATATTTGGTCTCAGGCCGCAGTCTGGCTGCGCCTGTTTCCGCCGCCAGCTGCATGTCTGCTTTGCTCACGCTCAAGTTTATGCGATGAAACGCCTTTCTTTTTTCCTTTGCTTCACGATCACGTTTCTCCTCATGTCTGCCCAGCAAACCGGCCGCGTCGACTACAAGCATCTCGGGATTCAGTTTACGATCCCCGACGGCTGGGTCGGGCAGGAGATTGACGGGGGCTTCCTGATGGGCCACAACAGCATCCCGGGCCTGATTCTCCTCTCGACCCATGAATACCAAACGCTGAACCAATTACGGGCCGGGGCCGTGGAGGCTTTTAATGACGGCAATGGCTCCTCGCTGGTCATAGCAGGCCAGTTGGAGTCTTTAGGGAATAACGCCCTCGGGGGCGAGTATCAGGGCACCATCGAGTGGCAGCCGGCCAAGGCCTATGGCATCGGCCTGATCAATCCGCATGGAACGGGCGTTGTCATTCTCGCAGCCACCACGGCGGCCCAGTATGGGCCTGATTACAAGCGCTTTGCCCAGCAGGTGCAGCAGAGTTTCCGATTTTACAAGCCCGACCACAGCCAGGTCGTCGCCACGTGGAAGCCTTTCCTCTCGGGCATGCGCCTGACCTACATGGATTCCTATTACTCCCCTGGCGTAGGCAGTGGCGGCATCGGCGGGGGCTACAGCAATGAGCGCATCATCGAACTATGCAGTCAAGGCCATTTTTTCTTCAGTAGCAGCAGCGAAATGACCATCAGTGGCGACAATGTCTCCGGTTGGGACCAGGGGGGCGGTCAGGGACAGGGGCGCTGGGAAATCGCCGTCAATGCTGGCGGCAGCCCCATCCTGCGCCTGCGCTTCCAGCAGGGCGAGGTGTATGAGTATGTGCTCTCTCGCTCCGGCAATGAGCTCTATCTCGACGGGAACCGGAACTACCGCACCCAGGCGGAATATTGCCGGTGAACCACCGCTGGTTCATTCCCTTTTTAGCCAGGCCCACGCTTCGTCAAACTGGTTAAATACTTTGACATACACGCCCCGGTTGAGGGCCTGTTTCTGAAGGCGGATGCCGGATTTGACTGCACAGAACTCAGGTCCCTTTGCGATGCACAGGGAATCATCCCCAACTTCGCCTTTAACGCCAGAAAGGGGCGTAAACTGGATCGAGGGGAATAGTTCGATGAACGACTGTGCCAACGCAGAACTGTCGTTGAACCCGCCTTGACGGCCTTCGCGGGGCGCGTCCCCCGGGACTTGATGCGGTACCTCATAGCCAACAAGGAAGCCCTCAAGGACGAAGTCCGTTCGGTCTGGGCGGCCGCCGGAGGCCGGACTTCCGGCAGCTGGCAGCAGGTTTTTGGGGATACGCCGCAGGCCCGGGAGTTTTTCATGGCCTGGCATTATGCCCGCTTCATCAATCAGGTAGCTCAATCAGGTCGGGCAGTCCATGACCTGCCCATGTTTGTCAACGCCTGGATCGTGCAGCAGCCCGGCGATCTGCCGGGCGTGTATCCCAATGGAGGACCCGTATCCCGGGTGATGGACATCTACAAGGCCGCCGCCCCGGCCATCGACGTTATTTGCCCGGATATCTATTTGCCCAATTATCAGGAGATCTACCGCATGTATCACCGGCCGGCTGATAATCCCCTGCTCGTGCCGGAATCATCGCTGGATGCGGCCCGGGCTTTCTATGCCTTTGCTGAGCATGATGCGATCTGTTTTTCCCCCTTCGGCATCGAAGATGCCGCGGGCGATGTGCTCTTCAGCGCCTCCTACGGCGTGCTGCAGGAGCTGGCGCCCCTCATCACCCGTTACCAGGGGACCGGCCGTATGCGGGGCATTCACCTGGCCCGCGATCATCAGGATGAAACGCTACAGCTCGGGGGCTATGAGGTCTCCCTCAAGATTCAGGACCCGGACCAGCCGGCTTTTGGCCTCATCATCCACGAAAGCGAGGAGACCTTTCTGGTTTGCGGGATGAACTTCAAGGCCACCTTCCGGCAAATAAGTGCGGATCACCTCTACTACATCGGACAGGTAAGTGAGGGACGCTTTGAGGCAGGGCAGTGGGTGGAGATGCGCTGGCTCAACGGCGATGAAACCTATCATCACGAGCTGTTAAGGGCCCTGGGCCGGGAGACCGTCCTGGATGCCGGGTTTCAATTTGAGGAAACCCAACTGGAGGTGGGAGAGGGGGAGCAATTTGTGTACTCCCCGGGGAGCAGGAAGGCGGTCACCACGCCGGGGATTTACCGGGTACGCCTGTACCGGCGAGAGTAGGGGCGAATGGACATTCGCCCCCATGGCGGGTTTTGGGCGAATGGCCATTCGCCCCCATGGCGGGTTTTGGGCGAATGGCCATTCGCCCCTACAATCTGATAATGTGGCCCGAGGCTGTCACCGACAGCACGTAGGTGCGGTAATGCACCGTGTCGATTTCGGAGGCCCCATTTTTTTTCACAAACCCCCAATCCACGTGGTGAAATGCCAGGCGATCGGGGCCGGCCTTCTGGTAGGTAATGGTGTGGCTGGTGCGATCAAAGTCGGTGGCCTTGCCGATATACAGATGATCGATGAGCACCAGCTGGGTATCATGGGTGCAGAGGATCATCTGGTCAAAGTTGCCGGCATTATGTAGCATGCTGACCAGATGTCCGCCGGCAGGCGTCAGGTCTACCGGCTCGGCCCCGACCGTCCGGATATCCTTGATGGTATCAAGGACCCCAGGGTAATAGCGATCAATCTGTGCCTGGCTTAATCGGCCAGGAATCGGGAGCGTATCCGGGGAGCAGGCTGGGCCTGTCGGTTGATGTTGGGGGAAGGCCGCCTTTTCCGGGTCAGGAAAAGGCGCTGCGAACAGGCATAGGGACAGGAGGACCCAAAAAGTTTTCATGTGTATGGCGATAAAGCGGTGGCGGCTGGGTTAAGCTTCCTGCTATCCCTCCCGTAGAATCTTCTCCATTTTCCGCCCCTTGGCGAGCTCGTCGACGAGCTTGTCGAGGTAGCGGACCTGCCGGGTGAGGGGAAATTCGATTTCCTCAATCCGATAGCCGCAGATCACGCCCGTGATCAGTTCGGCCTTGGGGTTGAGGCTGGCCTGCTGGAAAAAGGCTTCAAAGGTGGCTTTTTCCTCGATCAATTCCTGCTGTCTCGACGGCCCCAAACCGGTAAGCCATTCGATCACCTGCTGGAGCTCCTCTACGCTGCGGCCTTTCTTTTCCACCTTGGTCACATAGTGGGGGTAGACCGAGGCAAAGGTCATTTTGGCGATGCGGTCATTTTGTTTTTGGGTGACGGTCATGATTGGTTCCGTGAAGTGGGCCAGTGACAATTATCCTTCCAGACAATGGGGCATCTGGCGGGATATGTATGGGAGAAGTCGATTATTGGGGGCCTTTTCTTATCGGGAAGATACAAAAACTCCTGGAGACCGGAAGAAAGAGGCTGAACGCAAAGTAGCCTTGGAGAAGAAATTTCTGTAGTTTCCAGAACAGGATTCCCTCATTCCCCTACCACCTTACCCTTGAAAGATTCCGCCCCCATCCCCCTGGTCGTCTTGCCATTTGTGAATATGAGTCCAAATGGTGAAAACGAATTCTTTTGTGACGGCATCACCGAAGAAATCATCCATGCGCTGGGGGAGATTGCCCAATTGAAGGTTATTTCCCGGACTTCCAGTTTCTTCTTTAAGGATCAAAAAGCTTCTGTACAGGAAATTGCCAGCAGACTGGGAGTCTCGGTGATCATAGAGGGAAGTGTGCGACTGGGGGGAGCGCTCCTGCGAATTTCTGCCAGCATGATCCGCGTGGAGGATGAGGCCCGCTTTTGGTCGCAAACATGGGACCGCCGCAAGGACCATATATTCGAAGTGCAGGATGAAATCAGCCTGCTGATCGCCGATGCCTTGCGGGAAAATATGGGGCATTTGGAGATTGATGGGCATTTGGTGGACAATCCTACCCAGGATGTGGACGCCTATGAGGAATACCTCAATGGGCGGATTCTCCTGAATAAATGGAACCCTACCGATGTCAACCTGGCCCTCCAGCATTTTGAAAAAGTCCTCTCCCTTGACGAGGGATTAATCGATGCCCACATCGGCCTGGCCGATGGCTATAGTTTCCTGGCCGTGGCTGGATTTGCCCCGAGGGAGAAGGCCTGGGCCAAGGCGGCGGAGGCCATCAAGACGGCCCAGAAGCTGGACCCTGGCCATGCGGGCCTCAACTATATCCTGGCCAATGAAGCCTTTTTCACCGCAACTGATTATGTCGCGGCCACCAACTACGCCCTGGCCTCCCTGGCCCGCCGCCCCAATTATGCGGAGGCGCATCGTTTTTTGTCCTTTTTATACGGCTTGGCCGGGACGTTCACCAAATCCTATGAGCATCTCCTGTACGTCAAGTCCATTGACCCCCTCAACAAGGAGACCCGCTTTTACGAGGCCTACTATCATTACCGGACCGGAAACCTGCCCAAAGCTCAGGGCATCCTGGATGAACTCCTGGCAGAGAACCCCAAAAACCTGCCGGCCCTGGTCGTCAGCATTTACATCCTGATTCACCAGGAGGCCTTCGAGGAAGCAAAGGCCCTGCTCGCGGGCATACCGGAAGAGCTGATCGCTCCGCAGGAGCGACAGGGGATACGCTGCCTGATCGGGGCCCGCCAGGGACATCCCGATGAGGCCCTCCTGGCCGAACTGGAGGCACAGGCGGTGCTTCCAGAAAGCCAGTACGCCCATTCGTATCTGTTTCTGTCCTACGCCGTGTTGGGCCAAAACGACGACGCTTTTCGTATGCTCGAAAAGCTCTTTGAGGTGCGCTCCTCTGTTTTACAGCTCAGCTTTTCAGATCCTTTGGTCGCGTCGCTTCGAGAAGATGCGCGCTACGCAGCCTACCAAAAGCGGGTGTATCCCCGGATGGCCCCCAAGCGGAGAAAGAAGGAGAAGAAAGCGAGTGCCTATGTCCTGGACCCGGAGGAGGCCCAGGCTATGATGGGCCGGGTTCACGCCTATATTGAAACCGACCGGCCCTATCTAAATCCGGCCCTGACTCTCCGCTTGCTGGCCAATCAGGTAGACATCCATCCCAACCAGCTGTCGTGGTTACTCAATGAACATGTAGGGCAGAACTTCAATGAGTTTGTCAACACCTTTCGGGTGGAGCACTTCAAGGCCTTGGTCCTGGATCCATCCAATTCGCATATCTCTCTGGTGGGCCTGGCCTATGAAAGCGGCTTCAATTCCAAAACGGTCTTCAACGCCTTCTTCAAAAAGACGGTGGGCATGACGCCCCGGCAATTTCAGAAATCCCAGGCCTGACCTGAGAGTATGGGAAAGTGTCCGGATCTATAGATCTGGACCGCTATCTGACCATCGGGACGAATTGTCGTCCCGGAATGGCTCTTTTTGTCATGTGCAAATAATCACAAGCGCATGACAACAACAATGACCACCCCCCGAATGAAAGCCGTCGTAGCCACCGGATACGGCGCCCCCGATGTCCTCCAACTCCAGGAAGTAGAGAAACCCACCCCCGCCGCCGACGAGGTTCTCGTCAAAGTGATGGCTTCGGCCGCCACCCAGGCCGAAGCCATGATGCGAACCGGCAGGCCCTACTACAACCGCCTGTTTCTGGGCTTCTCGAAGCCCAAGCACGACATTCCCGGAACCTGTTTCGCCGGCGTGATCGAGGCAGTGGGAGAAAACGTCCACCGTTTTCAGGTAGGAGACCGGGTCTTTGGGGTGACCGCCCTGGGCTTTGGCACCAATGCCGAGTATGTCGCCGTTTCCATCCAGGATGTGATCCTGCCCATGCCCGAAAACATGGGCTTTGCCGAAGCCGCACCCTATTGTGATGGGCATCTGACCTCCTACAATTTCCTCACCGAAGTGGCCAATCTTCAGCCAGGTCAAAAGGTGCTGATCAATGGCGCATCCGGTGCCCTTGGCACCGCGGCTGTCCAAATCGCCCGCTATCTCGGCGCAGAGGTAACCGCCGTATGCAGCGGCAAAAATGAAGGCCTCGTCCGCTCCCTGGGCGCCCATCATACCATCGACTACACCAAAGAAGACTTCACCCGATCCTCCGAGCGCTATGATGTGGTATTTGATACCATCGGCAAAAGCTCCTTTGGACAGGCCAAGCGCGTCCTGACGGAAACGGGACAATACTTGTCCCCGGTGCTGAAAATCGCCCACCTCCTGAAGGTCCTCTGGACCTCTCTGTTCGGAACCCAGAAAGCCAGGTTTGACGCGACCGGCCTCAAGGATCCCGGGAAACTCAGGGAGATGCTCTCCGCGGTCACGAATATCTACCGCGCCGGTAAGCTCACCACTGTGATCGACCGGCAGTTTCCCCTGGAGAAACTGGCCGAGGCCCATCGCTACATCGATACCGGCCGCAAGAAAGGCAATGTCGTCATGGTCAGTGCCTAGGCAAGTAGCTTTCCCTTTTTCCCCTATTCCTACCTGTTAACCTCATATCCTCATGCAAAGGCGTGCATACAGACTCACCGGCTTTTTCTACCTCCTCGTCATCATCTGCGCCGGGCTCAGCCAAGGCTATATCCGGGGCACCCTCGTGGTGCCGGGAGACGCGGCAGCCACGGCTGCCCAGATCCTGGGCCATGGTGGCCTTTTCCGGATGGGCATTACCCTGGACCTGGTGGCTTTCCTGCTGGATGTGGTCATCTCCATGATGCTCTACCCAATGTTCAGATCCTATGGCAAGACGCTGGCGCTGATTTCATCAGCCCTGCGGCTGATCGCCCACCCGGCCATTGGCAGCCTGAATCTGCTCCATCACTATATGGCCGCTGAGGTGCTGGGCGGGGCCGGATTTTTGACCGTCTTTGAGCCGGCTCAGCTGGAAGCCCTGAGCTTGCTGTTTATGCAGGCGCATACCTACGGCTACCTCATCGCCGGAGCCTTCTTTGGCCTGCACTGCCTGCTGCTCGGGATCCAGATCTTTCGGTCGACCGAAATCCCCAACCTCTTTGGCGCCTTTCTGCTGGGGTCAGGCGCAGGCTATGTGATCGAGACCTTTGGCAACTTCTCCCTGCCTGGCTATGAGGCCTATACGGCCTTGATTGTAGGCGTAGCCGCCGCCATTGGCGAGGTATCCCTGACCTTTTATTTCCTGATCAAAGGGAAAAGAGCTTCGTAGCCCTTCAGCTGAACGTGAATGGCAGCCCGTGGAAGAGCACTCATCCCTCTCCCACGGGCTGTTTCCAGGATCTTACTCCACTGCCTCTATCTGCAGCACCACACTCTGCCGCCAGGCGGTGACGGCGGGATTGATGCCGACTTTCATGAGAAAGTCACCGCTGTAGACGGCCGAGCCGTCGAAGGGGGTATGCGCATCAGGGTAGAGGTTGAGCTCGGTTACGCGGTAGCGCTTGGCGGGGTCCAGGCCCTGCAGGCGCACGGGCTCCACGGCATAGCTGGTCTCAAAGCGGCGGCTCACCAGATAGGAAAACATCACCGAGCGCGCCTGCGCCGGGTCCACAAATTGAAAGCTGGCATAGGGATGCTCGTAGGGGCTTTGCAGGCGATACATCTCGCCTTTCCAGAGGATGTCGCTATAGGACTTGTAGTTCCGCACCGCCTGCTGACAAAAGGCCAGGTCGGCCTCGGATAGTTCATCGACCTCAATGTCAAAGCCCAGCTTGCCCATGGAGGCCACATCGGTGCGGTACTTGAGACTGGCCGTGCGGTCCCAGTTGGTGACGTGGGCACACATCGCGATGGCGGGGTAGAAGTAGGAATAATCCCACTGCATATACACCCGGTCCAGGGGAGCGGTGTTGTCGCTCACCCAAAACTCGGTGAAGTACTGTAGCGCGCCATAATCGACGCGGCCGCCGCCGCCCGAGCAGAGCATGATGGGCACCTCGGGGTACTTTTCCCGCACCCGCTCCAGCACGCGGTACAGGCCCCGAACATAGTCGGTGTAGAGATGGGTTTGCGGCCGGCCCTCCCGGTCCAGATAGTCCGAGAAGGCATTGTAGATGACCGCATTACAATCCCATTTGACGTAGGCGATACCGGGATTTTCGGTGAAAATGCGGTCAAAGACGCCGTAGACATAGTCCTGCACTTCCGGGTTACTCAGGTCCAGTACCAGTTGGTTGCGGTAGTAAAACTCCCGGCGGTCGGGCTGCCGGATCACCCAGTCGAGGTGGTTCTCGTAGAGTTCGCTCTTGGGATTAACCATCTCCGGCTCGATCCAGATGCCGAACTGAACGCCTTTTTTGTTGGCTTCCTTGACCAGATAGCCCAGGCCGTGGGGCAGCTTTTCGCGGTTTTCGGTCCAGTCGCCGAGGCCGGCCCCGTCGCTGTTGCGGGGGTATTTGTTGGCAAACCAGCCATCGTCCAGCAGGAAGAGGTCCACGCCCAGCTCGGCGGCCCCGTCGAAGAGCTCGACCAATTTTTCCTCATCAAAATCGAAATAGGTGGCTTCCCAATTGTTGAGCAGGGTGAGGCGCTCACCCTCGCCATCGTAGAGGCGGTATTGCCGGGCCCAGCGGTGCAGCTGTCGGCTGGCCGCGCCGCGGCCTTGCTCCGAGTAGGTATAGATGAAGTGGGGCGTCTCAAAGGATTCGCCTGCCTGCAGCTGGTATTCGGCGGCGAAGGCATTGGCGCCGGCGATGAGGCGCAGGTTTTCGTGCCGGTCCCGCTCGAACTCAAAGCGGAAATTCCCCGACCAGGCCAGGTTGGCCAGCAGCACCTTGCCTGTCTCCTCGGTTGCCGGCTGGTCAAATTCCAGCCGGAAGGTGGGCGGTCCGTAGAGGTGCGAGCGGGTGCCGAGCTTGGTGTCGAGCACCTTGGTGCCGGCGGTCAGTTCGTGGGTCTCGGGCTGCATCTCCTCGGCCCAGGAACCGTGATATTGGGTGAGGAAAAAGCGCTCATTGCGCAAGTAGAGGTTGGCCGAGGCGTACTTCTTGAGCATGATGGGGCCGGATTCGCCATTGCGGATGGTGGCCCATTGCTCGAAGACATTCGGTGCCGAATAGACCTTGTAGTGTAGCCTGACCCGGGTCTGGTAGAGCGAATCCATCAGCTCTATGGTGGTCAGAGAGACGCCCTCTTCCAGCGTTTGGGTCTGATGCGAAACGTAGCTCAGTTCCGTGGAGGGATTGCCGTCGGCATGGGCAATCTCCAGAGCCGGCTCGGCCACATTCCAGGTGCCGGCCGGGGTATAGGCGTGGTTGAAAAAGTCCTCATTGGTGCCGCGGTAGCCCAATTGGCCGCCGATGGCGGCATAGTCGGCCGGATCGGCCAGCCTGGGGCCAAAATAGACCGTTTCGAGGCGCTTGAGGGCATCGACCTGCAAGGCAATCGCATAGTCGTCGCTGGCGATGGTGACCACTTGGGCGGTGAGGCAGATAGGAAGGCAAAGGACGAGTAGGAGGACGGACAACCTGGGTGCGCGAGTCATAGCAGTCAGGATTAGGAGGACCAGATAGCAGATGGCGGTTTGAGTAGCATGGCCAAATCTATCAAAGCTTTCGGATCGCTCAAAGCAGGATGCTTCCTTTGGGTGGTCATCCATTCATGCATCCGCATGATGCATTCGGTGGTATTTATCCTCCGCGGTCGGCATGGATGCGCGCTTCACTTACATCCTGGTTCAAGGCAGAAACCATCCACCAAAAAAGCCCCATGGTGAGGCCTTCTTGCTTATCCGGACTGAGCGAGGCGTTCTGTCTCCTTCTTCAGGTCGGCGGCAAACTGCTCAAAGGACTCATCAAAGTAGGGGATCTTCTTGGCGAGCAAAGGGAAAATCCAGCCTCCGATTCGCTCCGACAGGGTAAAAGTGGTGCCTCCGTCGGAGGCTTCCAGGGGGCTCCAGGAGCAGGGCTTTTCTGCCGAGGAGTTGATTCAGCTAAATCGAAACGCTATCGCCTCCGGCTTCCTGGCGGAGGCGGAAAAACGGCAGCTTTCCCATACACTTGACACATTTATCCAGGCCGCAAGCGGAGAGATGGCGGCCAATTGAACCCTTTATTGTCTAGTGCGAAAAAAAGAGGCCGTCTCATAGGAGACGGCCTCTGCCTGTTATCCGGTCACTCAGACCTAGATATAGGGAAAGCGTGCGCCGGCATACACGGCGGCATCGCCCAGTTCCTCCTCAATGCGGAGGAGCTGATTGTACTTGGCGATCCGGTCGGAGCGGGAAGCGGAACCGGTCTTGATCTGACCGGCGTTGAGGGCAACGGCCAGGTCCGCGATGGTGGTATCCTCGGTCTCACCGGAGCGGTGAGAGATGATGGAGGTGTACTTATTGCGGGTGGCCAGCTCGACGGCCTCGATGGTCTCGGTCAGCGAACCGATCTGGTTCACCTTGACCAGGATGGAGTTGGCTACGCCCATATTGATGCCTTTCTTGAGGAAGTCGACATTGGTGACGAAGAGGTCGTCACCGACGAGCTGCACCTTGTCGCCCAGGGCGTCGGTCATGATTTTCCAGCCATCCCAGTCGTTTTCGTCACAGCCATCTTCGATGGAGACGATGGGGTAGCGGGTACTCCAGTCCTTCCACATGTCCACAATCTCGGCGGAGGAAAGCTCATCGCCGGTGGAGTGGCGCATGACGTATTTGCCGGTCTCCTTGTTGTAGAGCTCGGAGGAAGCCACGTCCAGGGCAAAGAAGATGTCCTCGCCGGGACGGTAGCCTGCCTTTTCGATGGCCTCAATGATCACCTTGAGGGCCTCCTCGTTGGAGGGCAGGTTGGGCGCAAAGCCGCCTTCGTCACCGACATTGGTGGAGAGGCCGCGCTTCTTGAGCACGCTCTTCAGGGCGTGGAAGGTCTCGGCCCCCATACGCAGCGCTTCGCGGAAGCTCTCGGCCTTGACGGGCATAATCATAAATTCCTGCACATCCACAGAGTTGTCGGCATGCGAGCCGCCGTTCAGGATGTTCATCAGAGGCACCGGCAGGTAGCGGCCGTTGACACCGCCTACGTAGCGGTAGAGGGGCATGTCAAAGGTCATCGCCGCGGCGCGGGCCGCCGCGAGGGAGGCACCCAGAATGGCGTTGGCGCCGAGGTTTCCCTTGTTGGGGGTGCCGTCCAGCTCGATCAGCAGCTGGTCGATCGCCGCCTGCTCGTATACCACCATGCCCTCCAGCTCGGGGGCAATCTTGGTGTTGACGTTTTCGACGGCCTTCTGAACGCCTTTGCCTAGATAGCGGTCGTCGCCATCACGCAGCTCCACCGCCTCATGCATACCGGTGCTCGCCCCAGAGGGAACGGCGGCCCGGGCCGTGATGCCCTCGGTGGTGACGATTTCTACTTCTACGGTAGGATTCCCGCGAGAGTCCAGAATCTCGCGTCCTGTTACTTCTAGTATGTGACTCATAGTCGGTCGATTAGTGATTTTTGGTGATGTGTGTGAAAGCGTAGCTTACCCGGATGGGATCAGGTTCCCGAAACACTGCTGAAAGCCAGTCTGATCCACGGATCAGGATGTTTTCAACCGGCGAAAGTTAGCATTTAATCGGAACAAACCAGAAGGCAAAAGGAGATTTTGCCCGACAGCGCCGGTGGCGCTACATCCAGTCTGCCCGGCTCGTTTCCAGGGTCCAGAGCAAGTGGTCGCGCAAGGTGCGCGCCTCGGCCACGGGCAAGTAGGGGATCGTCAGATCCCCGGAGGCGGTATGCAACTCCAGGTCGGCCAGCCTCTTGCGGCGCTGGTAGAGCCCCTGGCTCAGTTTGACCGATTGGAGCTTGTGGGCCCAGACCAGCGTATCCCTGGTGCCAAAGAAGCGATGGTGAAGGTGTAACAAACGTCCGTTCCAGCCCCAGCGATAGTGGCGCTGGTAGTGACGCACCGACCACCAAACCAAAAGTGGCCAAAGGGCCGTGAAGGGGAGAGCCCCGTATTGGGCCTCGACGATCAGCAGGACCACAAAGCCGGACATAGGCAAGAAGCCTATCCAAAGCAGAAATCGCCCGACCATCTTTCGGCTGATGCCGCGGTAGGCCATACCCTCCTGATCCGCCTCGCTGGCATAGGGACTCACGATGCGCACCCGGTCGCCGATCAGCGCCCCGGGGATGGTGATGGCCCGGGCCTTGCCCTTCTCGCCGGGGCCGGCCTGATGCAGCTGTACGCTGTGCAGGCCCAGCCGGGCCTGCAGGGGATTTACCCGCCAGCGTACCCACTGCAAGCGCCGGAAGCGCGCAATCTGTTCCCGCCGGTTCAGCAGCCCGGCCGTCAGCTTGAAGCCATCCTCCAATCTCTGCAACCGCAGGTCAAAATACTCCAGAATGGTGCGGACCAGCGTCGCCACAAAGGACACGATGATCAGGGCAATGGTGTAGAGGGTAATCACCCAGCCCCAACCGCTGAGGTCGATGCCTGCGGCTTGCAAGGCCCAGTCCACCAGATTCTCTGGTGTCCAGATGTCATCAAAGAGGTTGAGGGTGGTAAATAAAAAGCCGAGCAGAATGCCCACCGTCTGCAGGTGGTTTTGGGTGAGGCCCACCCGCAGCAAGTCCCCCAAACGTAGTCGCATAAGGTCCTCCGTTTGGGAGGAAGTGGGCCTTGTGGCTACCGGCTCCTCACCGGGTTTGGGGGCTTCCTCGGTTTCGGGGACCAGGTCTTCCTTGCGGCGCAGGATAAAATCCCGCAATGCCTCGGCCCGGTCCATTTCCAGGGCGTCGAGGGAGAGTTCGCTGCCGCTGGAGCCGACGGTGTCGACCTGCACCTGGACCACCCCCAGCAGCCGGTGCA
>RFHL01001169.1 GCA_003696875.1 Bacteroidota bacterium
CCCTGGCAGCGGAATACAGACAGTACCGATGAGACCATTCCCTGGCTCACCCTCATCCTGCTGCAGGAAGACGAATGGACAGACCCGGCGAAAGTCGAAACGCAATCGAAAGATTGGGAGACCTTCCGAGGTGAGCTTGGTTTGACACAGGAGATTACAGATAAGCCCACCGGAAACGAGAAACCTTTCCCACCGGTCAAGGTCCTGTATATCGAGAAAAACTTCCTGGCCAGTGTCATGCCTTCCCCGGATGACTTGAAGTGGCTCTCCCACGTCCGCGTCGGGCACAATACCGACAAAGCGCCGGTCGAGCGCGGGGTGCTGGTCTGCAACCGCATGCCCCGGACCGGCGCGCGGGCAGAAGTGCACCTGGTCTCCCTGGAAGGGCGGCTGCGGGAAAACGGCGAACTCAACACCGATCCCTGGCCTGACGGCAAAATCCCGCTGCTCAGCCTCTTTTCCTGGCAATTCACCTGCCCCGCCAACGAAGAATATAAAATCAGCGACAAGGCCCTGAACCAATTGGGACAAAGTAAAAAGGAACTTGAACGCGGCCTCAAAGAAAAAGTCGAAAGACACATAAGTGACGGCGAGCCGCGCGATGTCCTCTACCGGGGCAGGCCAGCATTTGAGGCGATGCTGGATACCGTCCTCACCGGGGATGACGCGCTAACGGATGAGGAAAAGAACGCCCTTTTCAACACCTGCCTGATCCAGACGGAGACTTTCAAAGGCCTGATGGACGCGCTCAACACAGGTTGGCTACACACAAATCAAGCGGCGCTAACCAACAACTTTTTCAAGGCCGGTGCCGTTCCGGTAGCCCACGGGTTACGCAGCGGCGGCAAAACCCAGTCCTGGTACCATGGCCCGCTAATTTCCGACCAAAAATTAAGCGCCGTCTTCGAACAAAAGGTGTCCAAACATCTGCCGGCCCGCAACGCCGACCAGCTTCTGATGTACAACCCGGATACCAAAATGCTCGACGCTTCCTATGCCGCAGCCTGGGAACTTGGCCGGCTCATCGCACTCTCAGAGCCGCGTGTCAGCCAGCAGATTGCGTATTGGAAGACCTCCCACGCCCGGGAGGCGGCGCTGGCAGAGCAAAATCTTTTCTTCTCCCACATCCCCTTCACCGATTCGGCCTTCGCCCATCAGTCGGGCGGAATGCTCAGCAAAAAACTCGAAACCTTTTTCCGTGATCTGAGCCATTTGAAGGGGGTGCCGTTTCAATATCTGGTTCCCCACGAAAGCCTGCTGCCGGATGAATCGCTCCGCTTCTTTTACGTCGACCCGCTGTGGGTTGGCTGCCTGCTGGACGGCGCGTTCAGCATCGGCCGTACGACCAAAGTTGATCAGGAAAGAGAGGCCGGCAGCGCAGCCCAACCCTATAATCCCCCGGAAGAAATTACGGGTGTCCTGCTGCGCTCCGACCTGGTCTCCGGGTGGCCGAGCCTGCTCGTGGAAGGGTATTCCGGGAACCCCGACCTGGCTGCGCCTGTGCCTTCGCTCGAGATACTGCGATTCGAACGGTTAGGGCCGAGCGTCCTTATCGTCCTTTTTCAGGGCCGGGTGCAGACTCTGACCGTCCACCTGCCCCCCGAGTCGCTCCACTTCGGCTTTAGCCGTTCTATAAAACCGGACGAGCAATACGTCAAGGAATTGAAAAATCTTGATACCGGCACAGAAACTGGGGCAGTCATCCCGGTTTCCTGGCGAGCGGGCAGCGATGCGCTTCGAATTCTACGCGCAGACAAGTTGGTGGAAGATATCAAAGCGCAGGGCATCGCGGTCGAACACGGGGGGCAGCTGGCATTTGAGCTGATAGAGGGCGTACCGAAATTAGTCGTGAAAATCCAGTAGTTCACGATTTGACGTGACCGGGGCGTGTGGACGTTTCATGAAGCCCTGTTTGGTGGTTGAATAGGGTCGCCAAGACAACTACTCAATCAGCCAAGCAGGACTAGAATATGATACCGCAATCAGAACTGATCGCCCAGGTTATCCGTAAAACGATGCAGTCGGTCAGCCAGAAACACTTGCCGCTGGAAGGGAGCGGCTATATCTGTGCGAGCGCCATGTTCTACAACGTGCTCATGAAGGCAGCCAGCAAAAACATCAGCATTGATGCGCCCTGTCCACTAAACCAAGGCTAGCTCAAGTTGCCCTCCAATGGCTGCGCCGATGTCAATCGTTCCCGACCAATTACCCTGTTTAAAATAAAACCTCCCCCCTTGACAGCCGTAAAACGGACGTGCTACAATGCCCTTGCCGGCGAGATGAGCCGCGCCGGCCCGGGTCTGTTTTCCGGCCCGCCTTCCAAC
>RFHL01001170.1 GCA_003696875.1 Bacteroidota bacterium
GGCCAGGGTGGCAAAGCGCAGTTGCCGGGGCTGAAAATGACGGGCAGCCTGCCAGAGGTCGCCGAGGGAAGAGGGGGGGAAGTGGCGCTGGCGCAGGGAGGTTTCCCACACAAACCGGCTTACCTCGTAGCAGTAGGTCCAGAAGGCCCGCTGGCCTTCGGGGCCAAATACCCGCTCGGCCTCGGCGATCCAGGCCTCGAGGTCCTGGTAGCGGGTGAGTAGGGTGCCGTCGTCGAGACGCACTTGCATGGGCGTCGCCAGCGACCAGGCCGGAATTTCGATGCCTGTTTCGTCCAGCAGATGCCGCAGGGGCATCTGGGGGTCCAGTCCCACCAGGGTGGTGGCCCCACTCTCAAAGGTGTAGCCTTTGCGGGGATAGGAGCTGGAGCAGCCGCCCGGCAACCAATTTTGCTCCAGCACCGTAACCTGAAAGCCATCTCGGGCAAGCAGGGCCGCCGTGCTAAGCCCGGCCATGCCACTCCCAATCACCAGCGCGGGAACATTTTCTACAGCCATAGGCATCAAAAAGAAAATAATTTGTTTAGGGTCTGACCGGCCACCATTAAACAAAATCGAAGGACGCATTGTTTGTGCCTATGGATTTGACGCCGATGTAGGCTCAGGCACTTTTGGGCGGCGCTTTCCAAGCTACTACCTTTTACCTTTGCTGGTCCCGATATCGGCCCTGTGACCCTACGCTCTGTTTCAGGTCTGAATATCCAGCCAGACTTCCCCGCTGAGACTTACGAATGAAAGTTGCTGTTTTTCGCAAAGCGCATTTTAACGCCGCTCACCGGCTGCACAACCCTTCCTGGGACGAGAAGACCAACGAAAAGGTCTTTGGTAAGTGCAACAACCCCAACTATCACGGCCACAACTACGACCTGATCGTAAAGGTAACCGGTGAAGTAGATCCCCGGACTGGCTATGTCATGGACATGAAAGTCCTCAAGGACCTGATCCAGGTCCATGTACTTGACGCCTTCGACCATAAAAACTTAAACCTGGATACCGAGGAGTTTAAAACCCTGAATCCCACCGCGGAAAACATCGCGATCGTGATCTGGCAGCGACTCCGCGCCCAACTCGACGACACCTTAGATTTAACCATCAGATTGTATGAAACCGAACGAAACTTTGTGGAGTTCCCCGTCCAGTAACGGACACGGGATGAATGGCCACAACGGCCACAACGGCCACAATGGCCACCACAATGGGAAACACGGGCTTCACGAGGATATTGGAGATCACCATATCGCTACCTCAGTGGAAACGCCTTTGCGCCCAGACGCCTTCGAGGTAGACGATGAAACCAAGATCGCACAGATCGCGGAGCACTTTCGCGAAATCATGGATATTCTCGGGCTGGACCTCGAAGATGACAGCCTCAGTGGCACCCCGCAGCGGGTGGCCAAGATGTATGTCAAGGAGATTTTCAGCGGCCTCAATCCGGCCAACAAGCCGGAGGTGCGTATGTTTGAAAACAAGTACCAGTATCAGGAGATGCTCGTCGAGCGGGATATCACCTTTTACTCCAACTGTGAGCACCACTTTGTGCCGATCTGGGGCAAGGCCCATGTCGCCTACATGTCCAACGGCCAGGTAGTCGGCTTGTCCAAGCTCAACCGCATCGTACAGTACTATGCCCGGCGCCCGCAGGTGCAGGAGCGCATGACCCGGCAGATCGCCGAGGAGTTGAAGCAGGCCCTTGGGACGGAGGATGTCGCCGTCGTGATCGACGCCCACCACATGTGTGTGCACTCCCGGGGCGTCATGGATAGCGGCTCCTCGACCGTTACCGCCGAGTATAGCGGCAAGTTTCGCGAGCCCGAGACCCGGGCCGAATTTCTGAAGTACATCGAGATGCGCTAGCCCCGCCCGCGCGACATGTGTTTTCAGCCCCTCGCCCCTCCGGCGAGGGGCTTTCTGTTACAATTGCCCCCCACAGTACTTGCAAAAGGTCGCGTCCTGATCGTGGCCTTCGCGTCCACAGTGAGGACATACCTCGGTATGGCGCTGTTTCTTGACCTTCTCCTGGGCCTGGGCAAGCTCTACCGAGACGATACCCGTCGGCACCGCGAGCACCCCATAGCCCAGAATCATGAGGATTGCGGACAAAAGCTGGCCGAGCGGCGTAGCTGGCGCAATATCCCCATAGCCCACGGTGGTGACGGTCACAATGGCCCAGTAGATGCTGCGGGGAATGCTGGAAAAGCCGCTGCCGGCATTGGCCTCAATCAGGTACATGGTGGTGCCCACAATGAGGACGACCGTCAGCACGGTAGCCAGGAAAACGATGATCTTGGTGCGGCTGGCCCGCAAGGCTTGCATGAGCACGCTTGATTCGACCAGAAAGTTGGTGAGTTTCAGGATACGAAAGACCCGCAGCAGCCGCAAGGCCCGGATGGTGATGAGGTAATGCGAACCGGCGAAAATAAGGCTCAGATAGGTGGGCAAAATGGCCAACAGGTCTACGATGCCGTAAAAGCTCGTCACGTAGGCCCGGGGCCGGGACACCGTGTAGATGCGCAGCAGGTATTCGAGGGTGAAAAGAACGGTGAAGACCCACTCCAGGATGGTGAAAAGGCGCCCCAAATGCTGATTGATCTCCTGAACCGTCTCCAGCGCAACCACCAGTACGCTCAGGATAATGAGGATCAGCAGGGCCACGTCAAAGGCTTTGCCGACCGGGTCTTCGGCTTCAAAGATGATCTCGTGCAGGCGGGTGCGCAGGGGGCTCATAGGGGGCGTAGGGGACTGGTTCATAGGGTAGTGGGCAAGTTACGCATTGCGGGAGCGAATGCAAGACGCTATCGAGGCCCGGGCCAAAAACCATTTGGCCTAGCGGGCATAAATCTCTATATTTGCCGACCCATTATGCGGAAACCCATCCGGCCATATCAAATACTGCTGCTCGCCACCGTTTCGGTGGCGATGATTTTCTTTATGAAGATCAATAAGCAGAGCTTCTATCACCACTTTTTTAAGGTGATCGAAGAGGTCGAGTCACGCAACTCGCAAGAGGTGCAGACCTCAGCTCCGGTGGAGACCATCTGGTGGACCGTGAGCGAAACGGCAAAGGGACCGGTCCTGCCGTTTCTGCTCTGGCTGCTGGCCCTGGCGACGGCTCTGGGAGGGATGGTTCTGGGGGGCTCGTCCGCCTTTCCCTTTGCGGGAGAGGGCTTCCGCCTGCACCGGGCGCCTCACTGGTTTTGTCCCCCGGTCCGGGCTCCCTAGGTACACTTGTTTCCCACGGATGAGGCCTCCCCGTCAGCGGGAAGCCCTCCCCTATATCCTGACTGATCTGAAGCGCGGAGATGTCTCGCACCCCTTCGCCTGCCGATCGGCTTTCCCATTCTCTTTTTGTATTCACCTCTTTTAACAAGGCATGTACAACGCCTGAGCAATGAAGAATAAAAACACCATTATATTCCTGCTCCTGGTCTTTGTCGCCATTTGTGGCTACAACCTCTACTGGACCTACGTGCAGTTTAGTTCCGACTCACGGATGACCCAGGTCGAATCCGCCTATCGGAACCTGCAGCTGACCAAGCCCGACACGGCACTTTGGACGGCTGATGATAAAATGCTGAAGGATCGCTATGAGTCTCTCGCCGGCGATACCGCCTTCCACAACCGGCGCAAGCGCGCCATTGAGCGTTCCTTTACCTTGGGACTGGACCTGCAAGGGGGGATGTTTGTCACCCTGGAGGTGGGCATCGAAGATCTGATTCGTCAGTTGGCCTCCAACCCGGGTGATACGGCCCTGAATGGCGCCCTCGCTTGCGCCAACCAGCGGCAGGCGCTGGAGTCGGCTGACTTCGTAAGCCTGTTCGTCGAGTGCTTCAAGACCCGCAACCCTGAGCGTCCGCTTGGTGTGACCTTTTCCAATGAGGAACTGGGCATCAGTGTCGGGAGCTCTGACTCTGAAGTAGAGCAACTGCTGCAGGACGAGGCCAAGTCGGCCATCGACCGTACCTTCAACATCATCCGTACCCGGATCGACCAGTTTGGTGTGGTGTCGCCCAACCTGCAGCTGCAGGAGGGAACCGGCCGCATCCTGCTGGAACTTCCCGGTGTGAAGGAGCCCGAGCGCGTGCGTAAGCTGCTGCGTAGCACCGCCAAGCTGGAGTTTTACACCAACTATTCCTGGCGGGAAGCCTATCCCGTGCTGGTGGACATCAACGCCAAGCTCCGCGCCCTGCAGGGGCTGGAAGATACCGCCTCAACTGAGACCGTGGATGCGCCCCAGCCCGACGAGACAGAGCTCGCCGAGATCGTGGAGCCCGACACCACCGCCGAGGACACCAGCTTTACCTCGACCGAAAATCTGGGGGCTGATGATTCCACCGATGTGCCTTTCGATCAGCTCAGCGAAGCTGAGCAGGAGGCCCGCCGCCGCGAGTTTGAGCGGGAAAACCCCCTGTGGGCCCTGCTGACCCCCGCTGACTTTGAGACCTTTAACCGCGTGGGCTCCGAGAGCCCCATGGTCGGCGTGGTCCTTGCCAGCGATACCGCCAAGATGCGTCGCATCGACCAGATTCTCGCCATGGAGGAGATCCAGAGCATCATTCCGCCCAAGATGCGTTTTGCCTGGACCTTCAAGCCCCGGGGTACGCAGGGCGGTGGCTACTACGAGCTGATTGCCATCTTTGACGACGGCACCCCCGCCCTCAGCGGAGAGGAGATCTCCCTGGCCCGCCAGGACTTCGACCCCAACAA
Source organism: Bacteroidota bacterium (assembly GCA_003696875.1). GTDB lineage: Bacteria > Bacteroidota > Bacteroidia > J057 > J057 > RFHL01. The sequence continues at coordinate 4,723 of RFHL01001170.1, forward strand.
CCCCAGCGAGTCCATCGTCTCCATGCGGATGACCCCTGAGGGGACCAAGGAATGGGCCCGCATCACTGAGGCCAATGTCGGCAAGCACATCTCCATCCTCCTCGATGGCAAGGTGTACTCCTACCCGGTGGTGAATGACCCCATCCGCAACGGCAACACCCAAATCTCTGGGGGCTTCACCATCCAGGAGGCCCAGGACCTCGCCAACGTGCTCAAGGCCGGGCAACTGCCTGTGCCGGCTCGCATCGAAGGGGAAGAAACCGTGGGCCCGACCCTGGGAGCGGAGAACATCACCAGTGGTCTGAACTCCTTCTTGCTGGCTTTCCTGGTGACCCTGATCTTCATGGGCGTGTACTATGCCCGGGCTGGTATCGTCGCCAACGTCGCCCTGCTGGCCAACCTGCTCTTCATTCTGGGTTGTTCGGCGGCCTTCACCATCGTCCTGACCCTGCCGGGTATCGCCGCTATCGTGCTCACGGTCGGTATGGCGGTGGACGCGAACGTGCTCATCTTCGAGCGGATTCGGGAAGAACTGGCCCGCGACAAGACCCTCAAGGCCAGCATCAAGGCCGGTTTTTCCAACGCCTTCTCCTCGGTCATGGACGCCAACATTACCACCTTCCTGACCGGTGTCGTCCTCTACGCCGTGGGGATTGGCCCCATCCGGGGTTTTGCCGTGTCCTTGATGATCGGTATCATCACCTCGCTGATTTCGGCCCTGATCATCACCCGCCTCATCCTCGACTACTACGCCAACAAAGGCAAAGGCTCCATCGCCTTCGGCTTCAGCTGGACCACCGGCCTGTTTGACAAGGTCAAGCTGCAGATGGTCAACCGTCGCAAGATATTTTACGGTGTGTCGGGCGGCCTCGTCCTGGTGAGCCTCATCCTCATGCTGACAGTCGGCTTCAAGACCGGGGTAGACTTCAAGGGGGGACGTCAGTTTGTGGTCGAGTTTACCGATGCCAATGGCAATCCGGCCCCGCTGAGTGACGTCGATGTGGAAGTGATTCGGGGCGACCTGACGGCCGCTTTCGAAAACAACGAGCCGGTCATCAAGACCCTGCGCTACGACAACCAGCTGATGATCACCACCAGCTACCTCGTCGCGGAGCGTGACTCCACCAATTTTGTGGAGGAGACCATGATCAAGGGGCTGGATCAAAACTACAGCAACTTGACCCATACAGTCATCAGCACCTCGGACGTAGGACCTACCGTCGCCTCGGACATCCGGGAGGCGGCCTACCTGTCGGTGATTTTCTCGCTGCTGATCATCTTCTTCTACATCCTGGTGCGCTTCCGCAAGTGGCAGTACAGCCTTGGGGCCATCGTGGCCGTGTTCCACGATGTGATTATCACCCTCGGGGTCTTCTCGCTGCTGAGCCTTTTCGACCTTCCCTTTAATGTGGAGATCAACCAGGCCATGATCGCGGCCCTGCTGACCATCATCGGGTACTCAATCAACGATACCGTGGTGGTGTTTGACCGGATCCGGGAGAACATCGGGGAGATGAAGTCCTCTGCCCTGAGCTTCATCTATAACACCTCTATTGACCAGACCATCAGCCGGACCCTGATCACCTCGTTGACCACCTTCCTTACTGCCCTGATTCTTTTCCTCTTTGGAGGCGACGTGATCCGTGGGTTTGTCTTTGCCATCATGGTGGGGATCTCGGTGGGTACCTACTCCTCGATCTTTGTGGCCAGCCCGATTGCGTTGGATACCATCCTGCGTCGTCATCCTGAGCTGGAGAAAGGCCAGGAAAACGCCTAAAGCCGGTAGGGAAACCCCTTCCGATCGACATCCATACGCGGGGACAGGTAAGCTACCTGTCCCCGCGTATGGA
>RFHL01000106.1 GCA_003696875.1 Bacteroidota bacterium
GCTCAGTGGCGATCAGGTGGTGACCTACATCCACCCTGGTGCCCGCATCGGTGTGGCCGTGGCCTTCGCCAACACCAATGGCAAGGACGCTACCGAAGTTGGCAAGGACGTGGCCATGCAAATCGCCGCCATGAACCCTGTCGCCGTTGATAAGACGGGTGTTCCCCAGGAAATTGCCGACAAAGAGCTCGAAATTGGCCGGGAGCAAGCGCTGGCTGAAGGCAAGCCCGAAGCCATCGTCGACAAGATTGCCATGGGCAAGCTCAATAAGTTCTACAAGGAGAACACCCTGCTTGCTCAGGACTTCGTCAAGGACGGTTCCCGCAGCGTAGCCAAGTACATCGCCGACGAGCTGGGCAAGGACGTCACCGTCACCGGTTTTGTCCGCCTGCAACTGGGCATGTCATGATAGTTTTTGTCTGAAAAAAGAAAGAGAGTTATCGCAACTCTCTTTTTTTTTACCCTAGCTCCTGCTTCGCCTTCCCTGGCCAGGTTTTTGCCGCTCTCTTTTGCCTCATCTCCAAATATTCTTCTCATGACTTCTTCTCCCAAATACAAGCGTATTCTCCTCAAACTCAGTGGTGAAGCCCTGCTCGGCAAGAATCAGTTTGGCATCGACAACGACACCCTGGCCTTTTTTGCCAAGCAGATCCATGAGCTCTGGCAGATGGGTGTGCAAATCGCCGTCGTGGTCGGCGGTGGCAACATCTTCCGCGGCATTCAAGGAGCGAGCCAGGGTATGGGGCGGGCCCACTCGGACTACATGGGCATGCTCGCCACCGTGATAAATGGCATGGCCTTGCAGGATGCGTTGGAGCAGCTCGACGCCGACGTGCGGCTGCAGTCGGCTATCCCCATGGACCGGATTTGTGAGCCCTACATCCGCCGGCGGGCCATCCGCCACTTGGAGCGGGGTCGCATCGTGATATTCGGGGCTGGTACCGGCAACCCCTTTTTCACCACCGATACGGCCGCCAGCCTGAGGGCCGTCGAGATCGAAGCCGATGTGGTGCTGAAGGGTACCCGCGTCGACGGCGTCTATACCGCTGATCCTGAAAAGGATGCCAGCGCCACCAAGTTTGACACCATCTCCTTTGCCGACGTGCTGCGTGACCAGCTGCGGGTCATGGACATGACCGCCTTTACCCTGTGCCAGGAAAACAAGCTCCCGATTGTGATCTTCAACATCAACCAGCCCGAGGCGCTCAAGCGCATCGTGATGGGCGAGCTGGTGGGGACCCTGGTCTCCTGATACGGCACCGTCATAATAAATCATCAAGGCCCGGGGATTCGTCCCCGGGCTTTTGGGTCTTCTAGCGCCCCATGAGGCGCCGCAGCACGATGTCGTCGATGACCTGATCCCGGTAGGAGCGGCCGATGGGAATGGCCTGATCACCGATACGCAGCTCGTGCCGCTGCACGGTGTCCACCCGGGCGGTGGCCACGAGGTAGGACTTGTGCACCCGCAAAAAGCGCGGACCGGGCAGTTCTGCCTCGACCGCCTTCATGGTGAGCAAGGTCAGAAAGCGGCCCCGGTCGGTGTGAATGGCCACATAGTTTTGCATGCCCTCCACATAGCGGATTTCGTCCAGACGGATTTTCTCATACTGATGTTCGACCTTGATGAAGAAGTGCTCGGCCTGGTCAGGCGGGCTGGGCTGGGCCTGTTGCCGGAGTTGATGCTGCTGCCGGGCCTTATTGACCGCCTTGAGGAAGCGGGGAAAGGTGATCGGCTTGACCAGGTAGTCGAGGACGTCCAGCTGGTAGCCCTCCAGGGCATAGCTGGGGTAGGCCGTCGTGAGGATGACGAGAGGCGGATCGGGCAGCGACTTGAGCAGGTCGATGCCGCTGAGATGCGGCATGTGAATGTCCAGGAGAAGGAGGTCCACAGGATGGCGAGCCAGGAGGCCAAGGGCTTCGGTGGGGTCGCCAGTCTGGGTCACGAGTTCGAGGAAATCGACCTTCTCGACATATCCCGCCAGGCCCTGGCGGGCGAGGGGTTCGTCATCGACGATCAGGCAGCGGAGTTTCATGGGGGGGAGTTGGGCGGGGAGAAGAAGGATGGCCGGTGGAGAGGGGCAGGCGGAGGTGGACCGAAAAGCGGTCCACCTCCGTGTGGAGGTGTAGGCGTTCTTCACCGGGATAGAGCAGCGCCAGCCGGCGCTGGATGTTGCTCAGCCCGATGCCGCCGGCCCCCTCGGGGGCAGCGGCCCATTCGCCTACACTATTGCTCAGTTCCAGATGCCACCCCTCCGGGGCCCGGTGCAGGCGGCCCCGAATCCAGGCGGGCTGCCCGGGCGGGGCCGATACATGCTTGAAGGCATTTTCCAGCAGGGGAATCAGCAGGAAGGGCGGGATGCATGCGCCCCCCGTATCGGGGGGAAAGTCGAGGTCAACGGCGAGCTGATCGCCCCGGCGCAGCTGTGAAAGAGCGGCGAAGTGTTTCAGTTGCTCGACTTCTCGCTCCAGGGGGATGAGGTCTTCGTGGCATTCGTAGAGCTGGTAGCGGAGAATGTCCGAAAAGCGGGCCAGGGCCTCGGCCGCCTGGTCCTGATCCTGATGGATCAGGAAATAGATGCTGTTGATGGCATTGAAGAGGAAATGCGGGTTGAGTTGGGCCTTTAAAAACTGTAGCTCGGTTTGCAGGTGGAGGGTTTCCAACTCCTGATTTCGCCGCTGGCTCTGCCGCCATTGCCGGTACAGCTTGATGGCCATGGTGAGGATGAGAGTCGTGAATACGCTCCAGAAGGCTGTATCGACCACCTGCCACCAGAGGGCGAGCCAAGGTTCGCCGGACAGCAGCTTAAAAAGAGTCGTCAGTAAGCCGCCAAGATAGAGGGTGCCCGTCAACTGGAGCAAGGCGAAGAGCAGCCCATAGCCGAGGTAATGCTTTCGGGCCAGAAAAGCGGGAATGAGCCAGTAAAGGTTGAGGTAGGTGACCCCCATGTGTGCGCTCAGGTAGCCCAGATTGATGAGCAGGTCGACCCACTGAGGCTGGTTGCGTTGCACAACCATGAAAAGGATGTACCAGAAGCCTGTGTACCCCAGCCAGAAGAGGGCATGTTGAAGCCCCCTCTGGTGCCAGGCCTGGCGGAGCCGATTCCAGGCGGTGAAGCGTGATTTCATGTTCGAAAATACGGAATCGACCGCAATCCGGGCGACCGATACACCAACGACCGCCTGAGGGGGACCAAGGTCCCCCAGGGGCTGACGAACGTTCCTAAGAGACCACCGCTACTTCACCTGTGGTCCACAGGAGCACCAGAGCGTCATTCGTCACGGGGGAGCGGTCATAGGTCAATCGCCATTGGCCAGGGAAAGCGAGGGGGCGATGTTGCCCTTCCCAACCCATATGCCA
>RFHL01001171.1 GCA_003696875.1 Bacteroidota bacterium
CTCCTGATCAACAAGCTACGCGAAATGGCCATGGCTGAGCGGATCGAGGCGGAATACGACAAAGAGGAAATTCTCACCCGCTATGTCAACACCGTCTTTTTTGGTGACCACGCCTATGGCGTGGAAGTGGCCAGCCAGCGCTTTTTCAGCCAGCCGGCCGCGCAGCTGCGTACCGAAGAGGCCGCCACCCTCGTGGGCCTGCTCAAGGCCCCCACCGCCTACAATCCCCGCCGTCATCCCGAGGCGGCGCAGCGGCGCCGCAATGTGGTGCTGGACCAGATGGCCCGCTATGGCTACCTGCCCACCGGCGAAGCCGACTCCCTGAAAGCCCTGCCCCTGACGCTGAACTATTCTTACCAAAACCACCACAGCGGCCTGGCCCCTTATTTCCGGCAACACCTACGCCGTGATCTCCTGGCCTGGTGCCGCACCCATCCCCGACCGGACGGGACCTACTACAACCTCTACACCGACGGGCTCAAGATCTACACCACCTTGCACGCCGGCCTCCAACGCTATGCCGAGGAGGCCGTGGCCGAGCGCATGGCCCGGGTGCAGGCGACCTTTGACCGGGAATGGCGCGGCCGCAACCGGGACAAAGCCACCGGTAGCCTCGTCACCCAGGCCCTGCGACGCAGCCCCCGCTACCAGGCCCTGCTGAGGGCCGGACACCCACAGGAGGCGATCGACTCCCTGCTGCGGGTTCCGGTGCCGATGCGCATCTTCACCTGGGCGGGGGAAAAGGACACGCTGCTCAGCCCGGTGGACTCCCTGCTGCACAGTGCCTTTACCCTGCACGCCGGCTTTTTGGCGATGGAGCCCGGCAGCGGCCACGTGCGGGCCTGGGTGGGAGGCATCAACCATGCGTACTATCAGTATGACCACGTAACCGCCCGCCGTCAGACCGGCTCTATCTTCAAGCCCTTCGTCTACGCCGCCGCCCTGGAGGAGCATCTGTCGCCCTGCACCTTTATCCCCAACGAGCGGGTGGTCTTCGAAGCTTATGATGACTGGAGCCCCGGCAATTCCGATGGTGAATACGGGGGTGAATACACCTTCGAGGAGGCCCTCGCCCAATCGGTGAATGTGGTGGCGGTCAACCTGATCATGGAAATCGGCCCGGAACGGGTGGCGGCTCTCGCCCATCGGCTGGGCATCGAGGGAGAACTCCCGGCGGTGCCCTCCCTCGCCCTCGGCACGGGTGAGGCCTCGCTGCTCGACATGGTGCAGGCCTACGCCGCCTTTGCCAACGGCGGGCAGCGGGTACATCCGCTCTACCTCCTCCGCATTGAGGATGCACAGGGCGAGATTCTGGACGACTTTACCTACGAGGTGCCGGCCGAACCGGTGCTGCGCCCCGAGACAGCCACCATCCTGACACACCTGCTTCAGTCCGTTGTCAGTTCAGGGACCGCCCGCGGCCTGCGCTCGGCCTATGGCCTCAAGCTCGACATAGCCGGCAAGACCGGCACGAGCCAAAACCAGGCCGACGGCTGGTTTGTGGGCAACACCCCCGAACTCATCGCGGGAGCCTGGGTGGGCGCCGAGGACCAGCGGGTCCACTTCCGCAGCCTGCGCACCGGACAGGGCGCCGCCACCGCCATGCCCATTTGGGCCGGTTTCATGCAGCGGGTGAGCCGCGATCCAGAATTTGCCTATGTCCAAAAGGCGCAGTTCCCGCCCTTGAGCGAGGCCCTGCAGGATTCCCTCGCTTGCGCCACCGATGTCCCGCTCGCCGAGTCGGAGTTCAAGGTCTGGTATGAGCAATACCAGCGCGAACAGGACAGCCTAGCCCGGCTGGAGGAAAAGGCGACCCAATAGGGCCAGCACCTGCCCCGGTTCCAGCGCCCACCTTCTTTGCTATCCCCGCCAAAAATGTTAATATTGTTGGCACAAATGGTGGACCACTCTAATAATATTTGACAAAGGGGTCATGGCAAAAAAGATACAGACGGCCTATTTCTGCTCCGAATGCGGAGCCGAACAAGTGAAATGGCTGGGCCAATGCCCAGCCTGTGGCACCTGGGGCAGTCTGGTAGAGGAGCGCATCCCGGCCAACAGTGCCGGGGGCAAGAGCAGCGGTGGCGGTCCCCGCGAGAGCTGGGCGCAGCTGAGCCAGCCCAAGACCATCGCCGACATTGAAGCGGTGGGTGAGCGCCGCCTGCAGACCCCCGACGCCGAGCTGAACCGTGTCCTGGGGGGCGAAGGCATCGTACTGGGCTCGGCCATCCTGCTGGCCGGCGATCCCGGCATCGGCAAGAGTACCTTGCTGCTGCAACTCGCCCTGCGTTGCGCCGGTCTCAAGGTCCTCTATGTCTCGGGCGAGGAGTCCGAGGCCCAGATCAAGATGCGGGCCGCCCGCATCCCGGCGGAAAACGACCGACTGTACGTGGCCGCCGAAACCCGCTTGGAGCGGGTGCTGGACTTTTTCAAAGACCTCAAGCCCCAGATGCTGGTGGTGGACTCCATCCAGACCCTCTACTCCGAAAATCTGGAGTCAGCCCCGGGCACCGTCTCGCAGGTGCGCGAGTGCACCGCCCGTCTGCTGCGACTGGCCAAGGAAACACACACGCCCCTCTTTCTGGTGGGGCACATCACCAAGGAAGGCATGATCGCCGGCCCCAAGGTGCTGGAGCATATGGTCGATACGGTGGTCTCGTTCGAGGGCGACCGGCACAACAGCTACCGCATCATCCGCACCACCAAGAACCGCTTCGGTTCGACCC
>RFHL01001172.1 GCA_003696875.1 Bacteroidota bacterium
CTCAAAAAACGCTCTTTCTGGGTAGCACCATTACGGCACTGGGAGTAGTTCTCACCACCACCATCTCCGAGCTCTAGCGGCCTGTAGGGCTCATCCTCATCGCAGCAGGAGGTCTTCTGGTCATGCGCGGGCTACTCCGTCTCGGCGGTAGGCCAGCGCCTCGCTTCCTGTCAGGCTTCCGATTTGAATCAATCCGATGTTTTTTCTGGCTAATGGAAAAAGCCCCGCTCCAGCTGATCCCGAAGTGACTCCGTCGCCGGATCAGGATAGCGGCTCAAAAAAGCCTGCAGGTCCCCGCCCCAGCTTTCCAGGTCACAGTAGCGACGGCGAACGTCCCGGTGGGTGCCACGCGCGATACTCCCCCACAAGCCGGCCGGCACGGCCGGCAAGGAGACGAGGGGCACACACATACGTCCCACTTCTCCGGCCAGTCCCGCTTCCCGCCACTGGTAAGGCAAACGCCCCCCCAGGGCCAAATAGCCCGTCAGGCAAAGTCCATAAATCATCGCTTGCTCATTCCAGGTCCCCTGGGTCAGGCTCCCCGGGATACCGGTCGTCTTTTCCGGGGGATACAGCATGCGATCGGCCGGCACCTTTTCTGCCCCCGCCAAGGTCCAGCGGCCCTCAGGGTGCCGGGAAATGGCGGCCGGCCAGATCCCCAACCGAAAGTTGCCTTCCAGGCTGGCTTGCCGGACCTCGGGCGATACATCTGCCCATAGCTGCAGGACATCTACCCACGCCAAGGGGCCTACCTTGCGGAGGTGTGCCTGAAGCGAATGTGGAGGAGGAGGAAGCGCAGAGCCAGGTTGGGCATAAAAAGCCTCTGCGTATCGGGCGCTTTCCATTTGTCGAATTTGACGAAAGGAAAGCCAGGAAGTAATCGACATAGGCCTTGAGTCCGGTAAAGTAGCTTGATATTCAGGTACGTACCTGTCCAAAAAATGCGTCTGGTTATGCCGCAGGAACTCATCTATGGTTTGTGTCCTCAACCTTGCAGATATAATACCTTGTTCATATTTTATTTCTCCCTGCTCCTCTCTGAAGCTCTACGGGCAGCCCCACCGCGAGGTAGTCGCAAGCATGCCAGCTCTTCGAAAAATGAAACACGGCGCGACAAGCATACCCATTCATTGTTTAGCTTAGGGTTATGAAAAGGAAAAGTCTTTTTTGGGTTCGGCTATGGCTTATGGGTGCTATCTGGGGGCTTTGGCCTGGCCTGGCCCTGGCCCAGGAGGCGGATCAACTCGCCACCATGCCCGTGCGCGTGGATATGCGCGCCTGGGCTCCCGTCCCGGGCAATCAGGAGCAAATCAATGCCTGTGTGCCTTGGGCGGCAGTGTATGGAGCCGGAAGCATTCTGTTTGCCCAACGACAAGGGAGGATAGCCACGGAGGATGGCCCGCGAATAGCCTTATCCCCCTTGTTTATTTACAACCAGGTGGCCGGGGGGAGCTGCCTCATGGGCGCCAAGGTAGAAGCGAGCCTGCGCGCTTTCCAGACCCAGGGAAGTGTGCCTATTGAGCAATTTACTCCGGCCGACTGCCAGGTGCAGCCTTCGGAGGAGTTGAAGGCCCTTGCCACCAGCTATCGGATCGGAGGCTACAAAAAGCTTTTCCCGGCCGGGGCGAGCGAAACGGTCAAAATCCAGCGTATGAAACTGATGCTGGCCCAGGATTATCCCGTGGTGGTCGGCTTGAATATCCGGCGAAACTTCCGGCACATCAGAGCCGATCACCCCATTTGGGAGCCCGACCAGGGCAACACCCAATCCGAGGGAGGACATGCCGTATGTCTGGTCGGCTATGACGAGGCCCGGCAGAGCTTTCTTGTCATGAACTCCTGGGGACCCAGATGGGGGAAAGGCGGCTTTGCCTGGATCCATTATCGCGACATGGGTCGCCATTGCGACTACGCCTACACCCTCCACCTTCCAGAGGCCTCCCAGCCTGATCTGGCCCCGCTGGGCGGTGCCCTCGAACTCAGGGTGATGGACCTGTACCATGGCACAGAAATGGTCCAAATGGGAGAGGCAGCGGCCCGATGCTCCCGGGTCCAACTGGTATATGATCAGGGAGAATACCGCCCGGAGAAGGCGCTCCCGGACCCCTTGCTTTTTCAGCTCCTGACTCTGGACCCGGCCCCGGACACCTATCTGTATATTTGGGAACTAGGGTCGGATACGCCCCCCCTGGCCGTGCGGCCGGGGGATTCATCCCCTACAGGACCCCATTCGGGAGAGCGCCTGATTCCCGGGGCAAGCCTTTTTCTACAGCCTTCGGAAGCAGGGCCTGAACAGGAAGCTCGCTTGTTGCTCATGTTTTGTCGCCGCCAGATTGAGCCGGCCTTTCTGGATCAACTGCCAGCGCGGTATGCCGCCTGTTTGGGCGAGCCTTCAAAGCGGCTGGATCAATTGTTCGGGGAGCGACGCCTTCCGGCGCATGCCATCTGGCATGCGCCAGATCAGATTATGCTCCTGGCAAAGGAGGCCCCAGAGACGACCATTGCCACCGTCATGATCAACCTGAAGCCCCGCTGATCAGGGCCCAGAGCGGGCGAGCCGAAACCCAATGTCCTTGTCCCGGTCATTGGGGTTATTGTTGTCGCGGTTAGAGCTGCGTAGCGAATAACCATAGCTCCGCCAACTGCCCCCACGGATAACCCTAAAATCCCCTTTCTCCGGCCCTCTCGGGTCAATATCCCGGTTTTGGGAAGTATAGGCATCGAACCAGTCCCAACACCACTCCCGGACATTCCCACTTAAGTCGTACAGCCCCAGACTGTTGGGGGCAAACGTGCCTACCGGCACGGTTTGGCCTCGCATGGGCCCCCGCCTGACATAGGCGCGGTTATAATGGCTCTCTGAATCAAAATTCATGGTCGTTGCGGAGGCGGTATCCTTCCCATTGCCAAAACGGACCTTCTGGCCGCCAATCCCGTCCACCGCCCGGGCGGCAAACTCCCACTCTGCCTCCGTAGGGAGGCGGTAGCCATTTGCCTGCCAATCAGCCGTTACCACCTCGCCCTCGATGGTGTAGACCGGCGTGAGGCCTGTGGTGCGACTGAGCCAATTGCAAAAGGCCACCGCGTCATACCACGACACGTTCACGATCGGGTGCGGACCTGTTCCCCAGCCCGTCTCTTCGGGAAGGGCTCGCCC
>RFHL01000107.1 GCA_003696875.1 Bacteroidota bacterium
CAGCCAGAGGCTGCCCGGGACGGGATACGCCAATCAATCGGCGCAGGGGCGCCTGCGCGTCAAATTGTCCCCCCGGCAACAACTCAGCCTGGGCTATTTCCATACCCAACAAGAAAACCTGGATCGCGCTGGGAGCCGCGCCGGTGACTCACTCGCCAGTGTCCCTGCCCGCACCCAACAGCTGGCCTACCTCCGCTGGCAGCAGTTCCACGAAAACCCCTGGCTCCATGAAGTGTCGGTTACCGCTTCCTGGCAAGGCCTGGGCCTGGAATCATCGGACCTCCGTCAGGGGACGGACGCGCGGCAGTTCGATCAGACCTCACTGAATACCCTGGGAATGGCCCTCACGGTTCATTCGCATCCCAATCCATATTGGCATGTGGTGTCCGGGGTGGAGTACTACCAGGATCAGGCCTCACATGCGGCACGCGTGCAGCCAGTTGCCGGGGGCAGTGAGATGGAGATACGCGGATGGCTGCCACACCAAGCGACGGCTACGCACCTTGCGGCTTTTACCGACCACACCCTGGATATTCTCAAGCTGCGCCTTCATCTCGGGGGGCGGGCCCAGGGCCTGGGCATACAGATTCCGGCTGATGAACGTTTTGAGGACGTCAATCTGAGCCCTCTGGGCTTTTCCGGCCAGCTGGGTGGACTCTACCCGCTGCATCCGCATTGGCATCTCGTGACCTCCTTTCAGACGGGATTTCGCCCGCCCAATCTGCACGACCTGGGGGCTTTTGGCCCCTTCTCCCTGGGGATGGCCGTTCCCACGGATAGCCTGCGCCCCGAGCACAGCCTCAATGCCGAGATTGGCCTCAAAATGCAGCGCCAGCGGATGAACGCCAGTCTCATGTTTTTCCGCACCCGCCTCTCTGACATGATAGACTGGGTGGAAGGAACCTTCGAAGGGCAGGCTACCCTGGACGGCTTGCCAGTCTATCGCCGCGAGAATGCCGGCGAGGCGCTGGTGCAGGGGGTGGAGGCTTCGCTGGATTTGGATATTCTGCCTGTGCTCAACTTGCAGGGTAGCCTTTCTTATGTGGAGGGTAAATACCTGGGCCAGGATGAGCGCATGCGGCGCATGCCGCCGCTGAATGGTCGCCTTGCCCTACACTATGCGTCTCGTCGGGGCATCTGGTCCCGGCTCGTCTGGCAATATGCCCTTCAGCAGGACCAGATCTCGGTCGCGGACCGGATTGACCCGGCCATTGCCCCCCTCGGGACGGCTGGCTGGCAGGTCTTTCACCTCAGTCTGGGCTACGACCTTCCCTGGGGGAGCCTTTCGGTAGGGATGCAAAATGTCTTTGACACCTATTACCTGCGGCACGGCTCGGTGCTACCCGAGCCCGGGCGCAGCGTCCAGCTGTCGGTGCAGGTGCGCTTCTAGTATTTTACCAGCTTTTGGTGGGCCATCTGCGGTCCCAATTGCCAGCGCAAAACATACAATCCGGCCGGCAGGCCGGCCGTCGGGATGCGTTCGCTTTCCACCCCCGCGGGCAATTGCCCGCGCAGGATCTGCCGTCCTTGGGCATCGATCAGAACCCATGGGAGGGGAGCCTGGCTGCCGACCCGCGCCAGATGTAAGCCCTCAGCAAAGGGGTTGGGGTAGGCACGAAGGCCGGTGGGTGTCCCTGCTGGGAGCGAAGCCGTCAGGCTCTGGCTCAGGTGCTTTAGTAAGGACCAGCGTTCGTATGGCCCAAGTGCGTCCTGCCCCAACTCCCAAATCATGATTCCCGCTACCTCCTGCCGGGCCAGCAGGGCCTTGGCCTCAATGGTCGGGATTCCGTTGTAATAGGCTTGGCCAACCTGATCCAGATAGGCATAGGTGGTGTCGATGGCGACCATGCTGCCAAAAGTGAAGGCCTGCACCGGACTGCTGCCAAAGTCATAGCCGTAGAAGGGCACGCCCAGCGTCAGGCGGCTGCTGCTTACGCCCTGTCCCAGCCAGTAGGCGATACTTTGTTCGGCGAAAGAATAGGGCGAATGCGGGCCAGGTTGGGACGGATTCCAGGGACCGGTTTTGTCATAGGCCATGATGTGGATGCGCTCGAAGGCGGCGAGGGCCGCGCCATTGATCTCGGGATAGCGGTAGGTCGCCGGCAGGGCGGCCGTCATTTTCAATCCTCTGGCGTCGAGGGAGTCTTTGAGCTCTAGGACAAAAGGACTGTACAAATCGTCTACGTGGCTCCACTCCAGATCCACATCCACCCCATCCAGTTGATGGGCAGTTACATAGGTCAATAGGCTATGGATAAAGGCGGGTCGCTGCCCAGCTTGCATGCCCTGTTGCCAGGCCGCCGCCCACTCGGCGGTGAGGGCGCCCCCAGCCAGCGAGGCAAATACGAGGAGATCGGGCTTTTCTTGGCGTGCCTGTTGAATCACAGAGGCCGGGTCCACCCCCGCAAAGGACCATGTCCCCTGGCTGTCCGGGTTCAGGAAGGCAAGGTTGAGGTGGGTCAGCGGGCTGAAATCGAGCTGATCCACCAGCGAAAATCGGTAGTAGGGCAGGTAGCCTACCACTTCCGCAGGCTGGGCGGGAAGGGACGAAAAACTCAGCAGGCAGAGCAGCGAGAATAGGATTTGGCGCATAGGGCAGGCGGTTGGTCGATCCATAAGATAGGCCAAAACCGGCCGATAGCCAAGGAGTGAATCCCCTTAAAACTGAAAGTAAATAAACTGCTGGGGCGCTTCGTAGGCGGCAAACAGCAGAATCCATCCGCCCAGGGCGTAGTAACTGGCCCAGCGCCAGGGACGGCTGAGGTGGGCCCAGCTGTCCCGGAGGACAGGGCGATAGCGAAGCTGCTCCAGTAGAAGAAACAGGCCCAGCGAAGCTAGCAAATAGATTCCTTCAGCCTGGGATGGCAGGACCAGCGTAGCCGGAGGGCTTCCCAGCCAGCCTATCCCCATGCCTGCCATGCCAGCATAGACCTCCAGCGCTTGGCTGAGGGATTCGGCCCGGAACAACACCCAGGCCAGCAACACAACCAGGAGGGTGCCCAGCCGGCCCAGGCTGCGCCAGCGTTGCTCCAGCACATAGGCTGTGCCGTGCACGGCGCCCCACAACACAAAGGTCCAGTTGGCCCCATGCCAGAGGCCCGACAGGACAAAGGTAATCAGCAGGTTGCGCTCGTGCCGGCGGCGGTTGCCGCCGAGGGGGATGTAGACGTAGTCCCGAAACCAGGTCGACAGCGAGATGTGCCAGCGGCTCCAGAAGGCACGCAGACTCCGGGCGCCATAGGGCGCCCGAAAGTTGGTCATCAGCTCAAACCCAAAGAGCCGGGCCACGCCCACCGCAATGTCTGAGTAGGCCGAGAAGTCGGCGTAGATTTGGAGGGAAAAACCTAGGGCGGCCAGCCAAAGCCACAGGCCCGGTACCGCCTCGGCTTGCTCGAACAGGGGATCCACCCAGCGGGCCAGCCCATCGGCGATGACGAGTTTTTTGAAAAAGCCATACAGCATCAGGCGTAGTCCCCGCACTGCCTGCCCCCGGTCAAAGCTGCGCGACGCCAAAAACTGCGGCAGCAGCCGCTGCGCCCGCTCAATCGGGCCCGCTACCAGCTGCGGGAAAAAGGCTACAAAAGCGAAAAAGGCCAACGGGTCCCGCGTGGGTTGTAGCTGGCCCCGATAGATGTCCAGGGTATAGCTCAGGGTCTGAAAGGTATAGAAACTGATACCGACAGGTAGCAGGATGTTCCAAGCCGGCCCTTCGATCGCAATCCCTGCGATGGCCAGGCTGCTCCGCAGGCTTTCAACAAAAAAGCCCAGGTACTTGAAAAGGCCCAGGATGCCCAGATTGCTGGCCAGACTCAGGGATAGCCAGCGACGGCGCTGCCGGGGCTCCTCCGTGGCGGCGATCTGCCGCCCTACCCAGTAGTCCACCGCCGAGCTCAGCACGATCAGCCCCAGAAAGCGCCAGTCCCACCAGCCGTAGAACACATAGCTCGCCAGCAAAAGCCAGGCCAGTCGCAGGCGCGACTGGCGTATCACCCAGTAGCCCGCCAGGACGACAGGCAGAAAGGCAGCGAAGGCAAGGCTGTGAAACCACATGGGCGAAGCTTGGTATCCGGGATGAGGATGTGCGAATCAAGCCATTTCCCCGCAAAAGCAGAAATCTGGCCTGGGTTTGGGGAAACCTCAATCTGCCCACCTTCCTCCAAAACAGGCCCTTAGACGCGCTCAAGGACCACTATTTTTCTGGAGTCAATCCGAATGGTGGCCTTCTTAAACCGTGGCTCAGCCACTTAGTAACGCTCAAAAAATAAAGTCCGCTTTTGGCTTGATGCCTTGCCCGCATACGGCGTCAGAAAAAGCCTCACTTGGCCCGCCAAGCTCGGTTTTTCTTCCTGGTCTGCGCACAAGGTCTCGGCGCAAAATCGGGAAG
>RFHL01001173.1 GCA_003696875.1 Bacteroidota bacterium
ACCTTTTGCGCAGACAAGGAAGAAAAACCGAGCTTGGCGGGCCAAGTGAGGCTTTTTCTGACGCCGTATGCGGGCAAGGGATCAAGCCAAAAGCGGACTTCATTTTTTGCGCGTTACTTAGGGCGCCTACCGGCCAAATAGAATTGCGGCCACCTAAGGATCGGATTCTCTCACTTCCCTTCGCATAGTTCTCAGCGCCCTTCCCCAAGTGGGGACGGCTCTTGACACATCCCTCGCTGGTGACCTGCGGTCCAGGGACCATTTTGCCTGTGTCATACGCATGCAAGCACTGGTCTCCCTGCACACAACCATCACCCCTGAAGGAGGCCCGTAAGCGCGACCGCTTGCGCGCCTCCTCTTTTTTTTCACCTCAACTCGTATCAACCATGTACAGACACCTCCTCTGGGTGGCAGCGACCTTGCTGTCCACCTGCTTCACTGCGGCACTGGGACAGCCCATCCATGTCTACCCTACCCCCTCCGAATTTGGCGAAGGTGATAGCATCCGCGTCGATTTCTATGCCGGTACTGCATCCGATCCCTTTGTGGAGGTGGAGGAACTGACGCTGGTCGTCCATTGCGAGGGATGCACCTTTGCCAGCCACTCCACCCCCGAGGCGCTGCTGATCGCTGACTCCTGGTTTGCCAATGACGCTAACTGGGCGACCCACATCACCTACTCGGCAGACCGTAGCAGGCTCATCCTGGAGCTGAGCCGCACCGATGCCACTCCGCGCAGCGGCTATGGCTACGTCATGTCCCTCGGCAATGGGATCATCATCAACATCGACGACGCCTACAAGCGAGGTCCCAGCTTGCGGGTCAGCGTAGCCGCTTCCCCGCCTCCCCTTTACCTGGCGCGCGTCGGGGACTACCTGCAGGTACGGGGGATCGAAGGGACGACCAGTTTCGAACTGCTGACCCTCCAAGGCTGCCTCATGGCTCGTGGCCAAGTCGGCGCTGGGGCATACGTGGGACATTTCCCCCCCGGTATCTACCTCTGCCGGGTGCTGACTCCGATGGGGCCAGTGGTACACAAATGGCGTAAGTACTGAGCGCATCCCACCCCCGGCTCGCGGGGGGTGGGCTATCTCAAGGCCTGTAGGAGCCAGGCCCGGTCGAAGACCGCCTCGTCCTGTTCCACCTCCTGCCGGATGGCCTGGCGATCGGCCGGGCTATGTGCATCCAGCAGGCGGACAAAGTACTTGAGGTGGCGCTGGTAGCGCTGGCGCATCGGTTTGTCCAGGTCCACGGCGACGCGCAGGCTGCGCTTGAGGTTGCGCACCTGATTGAGGATGACCCTACGGTCCGGCTCATTCAAGGGGAGGGCTGATAACAGGTACTGGGCGTGGGCGACTTTGCAGCGGGCAAAGTGCTCGTGCTTCTCTATGCGAAAGCGGTGGACACTAAAGGTTGCCAGCGCCTGGCGCAGGTCCCCGGCGTAGAAGTCGCAGAGAGCCTGGTTGAAGATGGCGCATTCCTCGCGGTGCTCGACGCCCACCCACGGGAGGTACCGGCGCAGGTCCTGCCGGGCCGCTTCGGGGCTTACGACCTGGATCACAAGAAACACCAGTGAGCGCAACAGGTGAGGGTCCAGAACGCCCTCCACCCGTAGCCAACCCCGCTCCATACCCAGTCGCATGGTGCGCAGCAATCGCTCCCCTATCGCCTGATCATAGCGCTTGCGATAAGCCCGGCTGAGGTAATTGTAGCTCAGCAAGTAGGTTGTCTGCACCAAGTCTGGAGGCATATATGGACGCCAGTGCTCAATCCGGAGGGAGAGCCGGTCCATCTCGATGGGCTGCCGGCCTACCAGCCGCAGCAGGTCGAGGTAGATGCCCATCCAGGCGGGCGTGGCCGCAACAGTGGGATCGTCCAGGAGCAACTGCGCCCGGCTCAGGCCGTCCTGTGGAGGCAGGTGCCCCAGGGAGATCAGGCTGATGGTGAAATTCAGCTTGAGGGACATGTGCCAGGTATCCAAGGCCTGGAGACCCTCCTGCACAAGGTCCAGGAGCTGCTGTGGACGGCTGGCGTCCTTGAGGGATTTTCCGGCTACGTCGATACCGATGAGGGCCGCGTCGAGGTTTTCCCGCAGGCCTTGCTCTTCGTGGCTGTGCTGGTGGAGTCCCTCGGGAAAAAAGCGCCGCCACACCCGCTGGAAGTAGGTGTAGGGCAGGCGCCGGCCCAAGCCTTGGAGGACCATACGCCGCCGGGTGGCGGGGCGGGTCTCCATTTCGCGCCAGGCCACATACGCCTCCAGGGCGCGGCTGAGCTCCTCCATGAGATGGCGCAAGCGGGCGTCGCGGTAGGTCCGGTCAGGGAAGAGGGCTTGCC
>RFHL01001174.1 GCA_003696875.1 Bacteroidota bacterium
GCGCAAAGGTGTCCAGGACCTCGCTCACGACCTGATTCAGGTCGCGAGGCTCCTGCTGCAGGACGCTGCGGCCCGTTTCCAGACTGGCCAGCTCCAGGACCTGATCCACATGGGTTTTGAGCTTGTCGTTTTCCCGCCGGATGATGTCCAGGTAGGCCCGGCCAGCTTCCAGGCCGGGAACTTCGGCCAGCATCCGGGTCGCCAGGCTGATGGAAAAAACCGGCGTCTTGAGCTCGTGGGTGAGGTTGTTGATGAAATCGTTTTTGATCTCATCCAGGCGGCGCTGCCGCCTGAGGATGACCACCAGCCAGAGGGTCGCCGCTCCGGCGAGCAGCAGGAGGATCAGCGCCGGCACCAGCAGATCGGTCATCTGACCCAGCAGGTGGCGGGTAAGCCCCTCAATGTGAAGATGTAGGACCGGGCTGCACCGGCAGGCCGAGGCGACATACCCCCGCAGAGGCGTCGTGTAGTAGGTGTGGCCGGCATCTTCGCCAGGATAGCTTTCCATGCTTATGGCCCGCTTGCCGCCATCGTACAGGGCAAATTGGGTTTGCAGATCCAGCCCATGGTTGCGCAGGCGGTTCTGGATGTGTTTTTCCAGAAAAAACAGCGTGGCTGCCTGCAAGCTGTCGGTGCGGAGATTAAATCGCTCCTGGCTCGGGGTAAGGGCCGCCGCCACCAGACCGCTCAGGCGGTTGGGCTCTTGCAGGTCCCGGGCCAGATCGGCCTGCACCGCATGCATCTTCTGGTCCAGCTGGAGATGGGCCAGGCGCAGGCCCATCACCCCCAGCCGGTACTGTAGGTATCCGATGCCACAAAGGCAGGCAACCAGGGTGAGGATGATCGCTGTTCGCATAGGACTTGGCTGCTTCACAGACGAAAGGTCGGCCCGGCCAGCGAAGGGCAAGCCCTGGTTAAGCCCTGCTTAACTCAATTAACCTTTCCTTAAGTTTTTTCGCTTTTGCTTGACCCGGAGGTCCGGCGCATGGCTGCATCTTGCGGGCAGGTACACGCTTTCACTCACACAAAACTACGGGAATCATGTTCAAGAACCTACCCTATGGCCTGGCTTGCCTACTGTTGATGCTCCTTGCGGGCCCCGTCTGGGGACAGGGCTGCGTCGCCATCCGCCACTTTTCCAGCTGTGGGGCCCAGGCCCCTGGCCAGAATTTTTTGGGACAAGGCGACTGGCAGGTAGGGATGACCTATCGCTATTTCAAGTCGTTCCGGCATTTTAGGGGGACACATGAGGAGCCCGACCGGGTAACCAACGAGACCGAGGTCATCAACCACGCCCATGCCTGGGACTTTGTGGCGACGTATGGATTGAACGACCGCTGGTTTGCCAGCCTGGTCTTGCCGATGGTGATCAATACGCGCTCCTCTCTCTATGAGCATGGCCGCAACGAGCGAAACACCACCTACTCCCGGGGGCTGGCCGATAGCCGGCTCAGCCTGGGCTACTGGCTGCGCGACCCGGCGCAGGCCGGGGGCTTCAATGCCTCGCTGGCCCTGGGCGTCAAGTTGCCCACCGGCAACTACCACGCCACCGACATCTTCTACAACGTAGGTCCGGAAGGCAGCTCCGAAGTGCGGCCGGTCGACCAGTCTATACAGCCGGGAGACGGGGGCTTTGGGGCCACGCTGGAGGTCCAACTGCTCCAGCAATGGAGCGGAGGCCTGTCGCTCTTTGCCAGCGGGTTTTATCTGGCCAATCCCCGTGAGACCAATGGTGTGCGCACCTTTCGGGAGACGCTGAGCCCCATCCTCAACAATGAGGCCATCATGTCGGTCCCGGATCAATACGGCCTGCGGGCCGGGCTCAACTATACCAAGCCCGGGAGCCCCATCGCCGCTATGCTGGGCGCTCGCTTCGAAGGCATCCCCGTGCGGGATCTGATCGGGGGCAGCGCCGGCTTTCGCCGGCCGGGGATGGTGCTCTCTGTAGAGCCTGGTCTGAGCTGGGGCAGGGGCCCCCTCTCTGTCAATGTCTCGGTGCCGGTGGCCCTCCTGCGGGCCCGCCCGCAGAGTGTGACTGACCTCGAAACCGAAGCTGCCACCGGGCAGCCCCGGCAGGGAGATGCCGCCTTTGCCGATTACCTGCTCAACATCGGCCTGGTCTATCGACTTGCCCGGCCCGCGAGCGGCATGACCTGGCCTGGTGTCCATTAGGACATTCCTCTTTTGCCCTTCATAAGCTTAATGCTCATATACAGAAAGCCCCTGGCCTCCGATCGGAAGCCAGGGGTTTGTGCAAAAGGGGAAAAGGTAGCTTATCAGATTAGCTGGCAGCGCCTACAATGTCGATCGTGAGAAAGAACTCATCGTAGATGGTCTTGTCACCCAGGTCATCAAAGAAGCTGCCGGAGCCGTAGCGCACGTTGAACTCGCTCCGATCCAGCTCGATATCAGCTTTGGCGCGGGCTTGGCCGTTTTCTTCGGTGATGTTGGCCAGGAAACGAATTTCCTTGGTGATCCCCTTGATGGTGATGTCACCGATCACTTTGTAGTCACCAGGCGTACCCCGGGAGATGGCGTTGGTGATCACGAAGGTAGCAGTGGGAAATTCTTCTACACCAAAGAAATCCGCGGACTTGAGGTGACCGGCCAGCTTGGCGTTGTAGGTGGGATCTTCGATATCCTCTACCACGATGCTGGTCATGTCTACAACAAAGCTACCTCCGGTCAGCTTGCCGTCGGCGAAGGTGAAGTTGCCTTCCTTCAGGGAAATGGTGCCAAAGTGCTCACCCGTCACTTTTTCGCCTTTCCACTTGATGACACTCTCCGCCGGATTGGCGGTGTAGGTCGTGGCCGGGCCGGTGAAGCCGAAGGCGAAGACAGCCACGAAGGTGGCGAGGAGGAGTTTTGCGGTGCGAATCATAGGTGAAAGATTTGTTGATGTTGAGATGAGAGACCTGAAAAAGATAAGAATGTTCAGTGTTTGAACATTGAGTTTTGTGTTCAAACGTTGATTGGAGGGAATTAGTTTTGAAGCGGAACCAAAATATTTGGATAGAGACGGGAGGCATGTTGCTAAGTGGTTGATTGTAAACGAGTAGTGGGCAATTTGTTGCCTGAAAAAAACCCAACGGAAGCTCTGCCCACGTAGGCCGACCGCATCCTTGGCCTCCGGCCTCAACATTTCCGTGCAGGTAGAGGTTGACTCTCTATGTCAAAGCCGGGCGATCTGCTGACTCTCACCGACCGGGGCCTGTACTGTGCCCCGGCCGATCTGTATATAGACCCCTGGCGCCCGGTAGACCGGGCGCTGATCACCCATGCCCACTCAGACCATGCCCGCTGGGGCATGGGGCACTACCTGGCCCATCGCGACAGCCTGCCAGTGCTGCGGCTCCGCCTGGGGCAGGACATCTCCGCCGAGGGCGTCGCCTATGGGGAATCCCGTTTGGTCAACGGGGTGCGGATTTCCTTTCACCCGGCGGGGCACATCATCGGCTCGGCGCAGATCCGGCTGGAATACCGGGGCGAGGTATGGGTGGTCTCCGGCGACTACAAGACCGAAGGCGACGGCCTGAGCCCGGCCTTTGTGCCGGTACGGTGCCACACCTTCATCACCGAGTCGACCTTTGGATTGCCGGTCTACCGCTGGCGGCCGCAGGCGGCTGTGATGGGTGAGATCAATGCCTGGTGGGCCGCCAATGCGGCCGAAGGCCGGGCCAGCCTGCTGGCCGCCTACTCGCTGGGCAAGGCCCAGCGTATCCTCAAGCATCTGGACCCCGTGATCGGCCCGATCTTTACCCACGGCGCCATCGCCCAGACCCATGCCGCGCTGCGCGCGGCGGGGATTGAGCTCCCACCCGAGCAGGTGGTCATCGCGCAGGGGCCGGATCAGCATCGCAAGGCCGACTTCCGGCAGGCCCTGATCCTGGCCCCTCCTGGGGCCATCGACTCGGCCTGGAGCCGGCGGCTCCAACCCTTTTCGCTGGGTATCGCCTCAGGTTGGATGCGCCTGCGCGGCGCCCGCCGCCGCCGGGCCGCCGACCGCGGCTTTGTGCTCTCCGATCACGCCGATTGGGATGGCCTGAATGACGCCATCCGCGCCACCGGTGCCCAGCGTGTCCTGGTCACGCACGGCTATACCGACCTCTTTGCCCGCTGGCTGCGCAGCCAGGGCCTGGAAGCCGATGTCTTGCAAACCCGCTTCGAAGGAGATGAGGACGAAAGCTCGTAGTTCCGGGTTCGAAGTTCGTGTTTTTTCCCAGGCTCAATGGCAGAAGTGAGCCCTACCCATCACACATAACGCACAACGCCCCCCCCGCCCCATGCAGTACTTCGCCCAACTCGTGAGCCGTCTGGACCAGACCAACAAGACCAACGCCAAGGTGGCGGCCCTGGTCGATTTCCTGGCGGTGGCGACCGATATGGATAAGCTATGGGCGGTGGCCCTCTTCACGGGGCGGCGGCCTCGCCGCACCGTCAAGACCTCGCTCCTTCGCGCCTGGACGGCCGAGCTCTCCGGCTTGCCCCTCTGGCTGGTGGAGGAATCCTATCATGTAGTGGGTGATCTGGCCGAGACAATGGCCTTGCTGCTGCCACCGCCTGCCGAGGGCCAGGATAACCGGACGCTGAGTGATTGGATGACCTTTCTGGCGGATCTGGCTCCGCTGGAAGAAAGCGAGAAGGCCGCCCGCCTCAAGGCGGCCTGGACCGTGCTGAGCCCGGCCGAGCGCTTTGTCTTTAACAAGCTGATTACGGGCGGCTTCCGGCTGGGCGTGTCGCAGAAACTGCTGGTGCGGGCCCTGGCCCGGCATCACGGCCTGGACCCGGCGGCGGTGACCCACCGCCTGATGGGGGACTGGACGCCGAATACGACGACCTATGCGGCGCTGCTCTTTTCCGAAGATGTGCGGGACGACATCTCCAAGCCCTATCCCTTCTTTCTGGCGCATCCCCTTGAGGGGGAGCCGGAGGCGTTGGGGGCGCCTGCGGACTGGCAGGCCGAGTGGAAATGGGATGGCATCCGGGCGCAATATATCGTGCGGGGCGGGGAGGCCTTTCTGTGGTCGCGGGGCGAGGAGCTGATCACAGACAAATTTCCGGAGCTGGCCCCGCTGGCGGAGGCCATACCGGACGGCACGGTGATCGATGCGGAGCTGCTGCCCTTTCGGGACGGCCAGCCGCTGAGCTTCCAACTCTTGCAGACCCGCATCGGGCGCAAGCGGGTGAGCAAGAAGCAGCTGGCCCAGGCGCCGGTGGTGCTGATGGCTTACGATCTGCTGGAGTGGGCGGGCGAGGATATTCGCCCCTGGCCGCTGTCGCAGCGGCGGGCGCATTTGGAGGGGCTGGTACGAGAAACCGCCCGGCCGGAGCTGCGCTGCTCGCCACGGGTGGAGGCCGTCGATTGGGCGGGCCTGGCGGCCCAGCGGGCCCGGGCCCGCGAAGAACTGGCTGAGGGCCTGATGCTGAAGCGGCGCGCGGCGCCCTACCGGGTGGGTCGGGTCCGGGGCGACTGGTGGAAATGGAAGGTGGACCCCTTTTCCATTGATGCGGTGATGATCTACGCTCAGCGGGGGCATGGCCGCCGCGCCAATCTCTACACCGACTACACCTTTGCGGTCTGGGAGGGCGATCAACTGGTGCCCTTTGCCAAGGCCTATTCGGGCCTGACCGATGCCGAGATCCGGCAGGTGGATGCCTGGGTGAAGCGGCATACGCGCGAGCGCTTTGGGCCGGTGCGGTCGGTGGACCCGGAGCTGGTGTTTGAGATCGGCTTTGAGGGCATCAACCGCTCGGGGCGCCACAAATCGGGCGTGGCGCTCCGCTTTCCGCGCATCCTGCGCTGGCGGCAGGACAAGGTCGCCGCTGAGGCCGATACGCTCGACCAGCTGAAGGCCCTGCTGCCTCCGGCAGTACAGGATGGCTGAGGGAGAAGTTCCCGATTCTCGGGATTTCACTGCGTTCAAC
>RFHL01000108.1 GCA_003696875.1 Bacteroidota bacterium
CCAACTGCCGCCGGTCAAAAGTTTCTTCCGCCAGAGCCCGGCCACGTCGCCCCATCGCCGCCCGCTCGGCGGGCGAGCGGGTTCCCATCTCGATCAGCGCCGCCGCCAGGGCGGCTTCATCCCCCATCGGGGCCGCCAGGCCACAGGTATGCGCCCGCAGGTAGTCCGCCTGCCAGCCCTCATAATTGATCACGAGGGGCAGGCCCGCCGCCAGGTAGTCAAAAAACTTGGTGGCGGCATTGGCCGCCAGCACCGGAAAGGGCGCAAAGCAGATCAGCCCCACATCGGCCTGATCCAGGTAGTCCCTCAGGGCCTCCCGGGGCACTTGCGGCAAAAAGGTCAGCTGCCGCAAGCCCAGCCGCTGCGCCTCGGCCCGCACCCGGGTCGCATCGTTGCCGTCGCCGATGACGGTGAGCTGCCAGTTGGCCTGACCAGCCGCCTCCACCTGCTGCCAGGCGCGCATCAGCTGCGAGAGCTCATTGGCTACCCCCAGGGTGCCGGTATAGAGAAAACGGACAGTCCCGGCCGGATGCCCGCTCCGATCCCGAAACGGAAAAGCGGTCAGGTCCGCCCCATTGGGAATGGTCACGACCTTGGCAGCCGGCACACCCTGGGCCAGGATCTGATCCCGCATCCCTTCGGAGAAGGGGAAGATGCGCCGGGCCGCCGCGTAGGCGCGGCGGGTGCGGTTTCGTAGCCAGGCCCGCCAGGGTCCGGGCGGGATTAGCCCCATCCCGATGGGCACCTCGGGCCATACGTCGGCCACCTCCAGAAAAAAGGGCAATCCGAGGCGTCGGGCGAGGCGTCGCCCCAGCCAGGCCACCAGAAGGGGGGCGGTATAGGCGAGCAGAGCATCGTGCTGCCCTCGCCAGCGGCGACACAGTCGCCAGGCTTGGCGATAGTAGGCCGCAAAGGCCTGCACCCGACGGCGAAAGGACATCTTGTGCGCGTAGGGGATGTCGAGCAGCCAGACCTCCACCCCCTCGGCCGCGACGCGGGCGGGATAGGCCGGCAACTGCCGCCAGGGGTGGCCCGCCGGCAGGGCGGCGGTGCTGCTGACAAAGGTTACGTCATGCCCGGCGGCTGCCCACTGCCGGGCAAACTGCCAGCAGCGGTCATTGCCGGCCGCCCCGGGTAAGACCAGAAGTTGTTGCAGGTAGAGCAGGCGCACCCCTAGGAGTGGGTTTCCTCGCGCAGGGGCATCACCCCCTCGGCAGCGTCAGAAGCAGCCTCCAGGCGGCGTTGCCGCTCAGCCATGAGGTCGCGATAGCGACCGATGCGGGTCCCTTTCCGATAGAGAAAAATGAACAGGCCAAAAACCAGAACGGGATAGGAGGCAAATAGGAAGGAGTAGAAGCCTTGCCACTCGGGGGTGAGCTTGTAGGCAAAAAAGGCTAGCATACCGGAAATCACCGAGACGATCCCCAGCGTCACGGGGACCATTTCTTCGGGAATGCCGATGCGGGCCAGGTTATGGGTGAGGTGGTCCTTGCCGCCAACAAAGGGGCTTTGCCGGCGGGCGATGCGCGCCACCGTCACAAAGGTGGTATCCATGATGGGCACCAGAAACACCAGCAGGGGTACCAATCCCATGCGGATGAAGGAGATATTATCCGGCGACACGCGGATGTTCCAAAAGTAGCGGATGCCCACGAAGGCCATCACCATGCCGATGAACATGGAGCCGGTATCGCCCATGTACACCTTGGCGGGACGCCAGTTCCAGAAGAGAAAACCGGCAAAGCCGCCGATGACCACGATCAGCACATAGAAGAGATTGGACATTCCCTCGCGGGAAATGATCATGACCATGGTTACCATCGCGATCGTCGTCGCGATCATGGTGGTGACGGCGTCCATGTTGTCCAGCATGTTGAGACTGTTCATCATGCCCACCACCCAAAAGA
>RFHL01001175.1 GCA_003696875.1 Bacteroidota bacterium
ACATCACCCACTTCCCCGAAGAGCGCCTGATCATGTCCTACGGTTCCGGCTACGGCGGCAACGCCCTGCTGGGCAAGAAGTGCTTTGCGCTGCGCATCGCTTCCTCCATGGCCCGAGAAGAAGGCTGGCTGGCCGAGCACATGCTCATCCTGGGGGTCGAGGACCCCAATGGCCAGAAGACCTACGTCTCCGCCGCCTTCCCGAGCGCCTGTGGCAAGACCAACTTTGCCATGCTCATCCCGCCGGATACCTTTGAAGGCTGGAAAGTGACCACCGTTGGGGATGACATCGCCTGGATCCGTCCTGGTGAAGATGGCCGTCTCTACGCCATCAACCCCGAAGCGGGCTACTTCGGTGTCGCTCCCGGGACCAGCTACAAGACCAATCCCAACGCGATGGAGTCTATCAAGGCCAACGCCATCTTCACCAACGTGGCCATCACCCCCGATGGCGATGTCTGGTGGGAAGGCCTGACCGAGGAGGTACCCGAAGGCCTCATCGACTGGCACGGCAAGCCCTACGATCCCAGCAGTGGCAAGCCCGCCGCACACCCCAATGCCCGTTTCACCGCGCCCGCTTCGCAGTGCCCGAGCATCGACCCCGAGTGGGAAAATCCCAAAGGGGTGCCTGTATCGGCCTTCATCTTCGGTGGCCGCCGCGCCACCACCGTTCCCCTGATCTACCAGGCCTTTAACTGGAACTTTGGTACCTATCTGGCCACTACCATGGGCTCGCAGATGACCGCCGCCGCCTTTGGCGATATCGGCAAGGTGCGCCGCGACCCCTTCGCCATGCTGCCCTTCATGGGTTACCACATCGGCGACTATGTGAACCACTGGCTCGACTTCGGTCGCAACCTGCCCAATCCTCCGCGGATCTTCGGTGTCAACTGGTTCCGCACCGATGAGAATGGCAAATTTCTGTGGCCGGGATTCGGTGAGAACATGCGCGTCCTCAAGTGGGTCGTAGACCGCGTCAATGGCAACGGCTCGGCCGTGGAAAGCCCCATCGGCTGGATGCCTCGCTACGAAGACCTCGAATGGGAAGGCCTCGACTTCACCAAGGAGGACTTTGAGCGCATCATGGAGGTGGACCGGGAAGCCTGGAAAACCGAAGTACTTGCCCACGAAGAGCTTTTCTCCCGCATGTATGACAAGCTGCCGAAGGAATTCTTCTTCATGCGTGAAATGCTGCTCTCTGCCCTGTGGCGCTCGCCCGAGCACTGGGGGCTGGCCCCCGAGCGGGTATAGCCTGCCTAGCTAGCTAAAGGCTACTACTAATTCCCCCGCCGCTCCTGCGGCGGGGGTTTGGTTTGTTCCCAGAACAGAAAAGGCGACCCAGCCTTTCCAGTCAGGTCGCCTGCGCGCTTTTGCCTCCCTTAACGTGAGTTTTGGATAAAAATCGCTTTGAATGGCTCCAATCGATGATTGCCATGCTGAGCGAAGCGAAGCATCTCACGTGTCCTATTTGACCCTTCACTGGCGCCCTTCGGGCTGGCTCAGGATGACATTCAAAAACCTGATAAACAGCCGGTTATAGAATAGCCTTTCTCCGCTTATCCAAAACTCACGGTCCCTTAATGCTCCGTTGCAGGCAACGGCTCCAGATAATCCAGGATGGCGCGCCCCGCCTCGCCCGGCCCCGGGCAGACGAGAAACAGCCGGTGCATGCCCTCGATCGGACGCCAACGTATCGTCTGCTCCACAAAGGTATCTCCCGACCCCGCCGGCAGGCGTACAGACCCCAGTAAGGGGCCGTCTGGCGCATCCAATCGCAGCTCCAACGCCCCGCCGGCGCGGGGCAGGTACCGCAGGCGCATGCCACCCAGGTATGACCAGTCGATTTCGCCCAGATCTATCCAGGCCCCACCCTGCAGGCCCTGCACCACCCCGGTCTCCCGGTTGGGGCCGTACTTGCCCATCCAGGCATACGCACCGGCCTGGAAGCTTTCGGCCTCAATGCGAGGATAGCGGAGTGGCAGCAGCACCCGCCGGGTCGCCGGCGGCAAGCCGGCCGCGCCCCCGTCGGTGTAGGTGGCCGCGAGCAGGTAGGCCCCGCCGGGCTGGGCCTGTCGCGCCGGGCGCACCTGCCCCCGCGAGGGCAGGTTGCGGTCGCGCTGGCTCTCGGCCAGCGACAGGATATAGCGGGCCATGGCCCGCGTTTCTTCCAGGCTGTGCTGCGGGTGGCCCGCCATGATCTTCTCGCCCCAGACGCCATTGCCGCCGGTGATAATCTTGTGGGCCAGGTACTCAACCGCTCCGGCATCGCCCAGATAGTGGCGCGACACCTCCCGGTAGCTGGGCCCGATAGACTTTACGTCCAGGTTGTGACAGCTCTTGCAATCGCTGTTGTTGATCAGCCTGAGGCCATCCAGATACAGCAGCGACCCTTCGGGCAGGCTGCCGCCTTCACCGAGCAATACCTGCAAGTCGTTTCCGTCCGCCGCATAGACCCAGCTCACTTGGGTACGGGCGGCCGAGAGGCCGCCTGAGGCTTCGTCTTCTGGGTCGGTGATGTTCACCCGGTAGTCGACGGGCGTTCCGCCAAAGAAAAAGGAGCGATTGCCGGCAAAATCGATTTCCAACTGCGGGGGCGCATTGCCCACGCGCACGCTCAGGCGGGTGCGGGCGGTATCACCGGCTGCGTCGACCACGGCCAGGATGGGCGTGTAGGTGCCGTTTTCGGCAAAGGTATAGCTGACCGCCTCGCCCGTCGCCTGCGGCTGCAGGCTGTCGGTAAAGTACCAGAGGTACTGCAGCACCGAGTCCTCCACATCATAGTCAAAGGATCCGGCGGCCGAAAAATGCGCCGTATGTGGGGCGCTGCCCTCAGCCTGGTCCACGCTCGCCGTGGGCAGGGGGAGGCGGTTTCCTGCCGCATATTCGATCTTCACCAGCCGGGCCTCGGGATTGTTCATGAAGTAATTCTGCCCGTATTCCAGCATATACATCGCCCCGTCGGGGCCAAACTCAATGTCGATGGGCTTGGAAAGAGGCATGTCAGGCAAAAAGTCCTCGATCTGAGCCAGATGGCCCGCTTCGTCCATGGTCACTACCTTGATCCAACTCCGGGCCCATTCGTAGATGAAGAGCTTGCCGTCGTAGTACTTGGGAAAGCGCACATCGCTCCCAGCGGGGTATTGATCCTGATAGTAGACCGGGCCGGCCATGGCGGAGCGGGACCCTACCCCTAGCATGGGGAAGCTGTCACTTTCACGGTACGGATACCAAATGAAGGCCGGCTGGGCCGGGGGCAGCACCCGGCTGCCGGTGTTGTTGGGGGACGCATTGACCGGGTGGGCCGCGTCAAAGTAGGGGCCTACCGTATCCACGGCAAAATCCCGATCGGGGTAGGCCTGGTTGTCGGCTACGAAGTAGGGCCAGCCGTAGTTGCCCGCTTGCCGGGCCTGGTTCCACTCGTCGTAGCTCTGGGGGCCGTAGCGGCCATCCACTCCCACGTCGGGACCCACGTCACCCCAATAGAGGTAGCCGGTTTTGGCATCAACCGAAATCCGGAAGGGATTGCGGCAGCCCATGGTGTAGATCTCGGGCCGCCCCTGGCTGCCATCCTTGGGAAAGAGGTTTCCTTCCGGAATCTTGTAGGTGCCGAAAGCCGTGGGCCGGATGCGCAGCACCTTGCCGCGCAGGTCATGGGTATTGGCCGAGGACTTTTGAGCGTCGAAGGGGCCACGACCGGGCCGCTCGTCAATGGGGGTATAGCCGTCTGACTCCTTGGAGGAGGTATTGTCCCCGGTGGAGAGGTAGAGGTTGCCGTCAGGCCCGAAGGTGATAGAGCCTCCCGAATGGCAGCAGGTCTCGCGCTGTACCTCCACCTCCAGAATCACCTTTTCTGAAGCCAGAATCAGCGAATCCTTGTACATGGTAAAACGCGACAAGGTCTGGGGCCGGGCACAGGCACTACCAGGGGAGTAATAGAGGTAGAGGTAGCCATTGTTGGCAAAATCGGGGTCCAGGGTAAGGCCCAGCAGGCCATCTTCGTAATTGCCCTCCACGCAGACATCAAAGGTGGCCAGCAGGCGCGTCGCCTCGGTCTCCGGATCATAGAGCTTCATTTTGCCCCGCCGCTCAATGAAGATGACCTTGCCATCGGGCATAACGGCCAGCTCCATAGGTTCATTCACATCGTAATCATCCAGCACCAGGCGGGTGAAGCGGTCGGTCCGGGGAGCCCGGGGCCGGTCGACACGCCCGTAGTCATAGCTGTTGTCTCCCAGGGCAAAGGAGATGGCCTCTTGCAGAGCGGCCTGAATCTCCGCGCGTGACAGGCCCGTGCTGGAGGCCCACACGACGCGTCCCGCGTCGAGGGTGAGACGAGACCAACCGGTGGTCCCTTGCTCGTCGCGCACCGGCTGTACCGCCGGGAGTTGGCCCGCCTGCGCCTTTACCTGGGCCAGCCAGGCCCAGCTGTAGCGGTTCTCCAGTTCACAATCCAAACAAATCAGGCCATTGCCGGCGGCAACGTAGCGCTCCAGGTCCCGGCGTTGCCGGGGCGTAAGATCCGCCCCTTTCACCTCTTCGAGGATGAGGACTCCGACAGGAGCCAGCGAATCTTCATCGATCCAACTGGAGTCGGTAGCCACCTGAAGGCCGTAGCCGGCCTGCCCGGCAAGCTGGGTCAGACTTTGGGCGAGGGGACTCGGCTCCTCGCCGGCGGAGACATACAGCAGCTGGACCTGGGTGCGCTGCACTCGGGTGTCGGGGGCGCTGCAGGCCATGAGGATACACAGGAGCAGGAGGCTTCCCAGATACTTTTGCATAGTTAGCGAAGGTGAGGCAGTAGTTTGCCCGCCAAGATACGCAAAATCCGGCTTTGGGCCGTTTGGAAGGAAGCGAGGGGGAATCGGTCAGGCCGGCGGTCAGTTGGATATAAACGGCCGCTGCCGGGCCAGCAGGTCCTCTTCGTAGAAGAAATCCTGCCGCAGAGACTCGGGACAGTATTGCCGGCTTATGGAAGTGAGCGTCAGGGTGGTCGATCCTACGTGCTGCTGCACAAAGAGCTTTATGAGCCGGTGCTCGGAAACCGCTGAGTAGCAGAGCACTCCCTTCTCCTGCGTTTCCTTCACTCCACCCAGGGCGAGGCTGTGCATATACTCCAGACAATTTTTCTCCACCTCCCGGGCGGTCCGCCGCTCATCATAGTTCCGGGTGACGGTGGTCGCATAGAGCGCCCCCCGATGGAAGACGTATTCCACCTGCTTATCAGAGCTCAGAATGGCCCGCAAGCGGTCCATATCTTCCTCCTCATGCAGCGCCAGGACATAATCCCGGGTATTCAGAAAGTCTCTGACCTCGGCCTGGGTCTGGCCAAAGGGAATAAACAAATTGGTCTGCGCTGGCAGCGCGCTCAGCCATAGACAGGCGAGTAGGGTACCGATGTATTTCATTGCAAAAGGGTACTGGGGCAGGTATGCCCACCAGAATCTGAAAACCTTCGGTGTTTGGGGCAGGCAGGGACATTCCACCCAAAGAGAGAAAATTTCATGCCAGAAAAGCATCCCTGCGTTTCCGGTCAACGACCAAATGCGAAAAAGTATTTTTTGGCGGCAGGAGGCTTGCTCTGGGCCTTGGCATGAAGGAAGGCAGCCCCTGCTATTGCTGCGCAAAGCGCGGATTGGCCGGCAGCTCAATCTGAGACAATCGGCCCATCATCTCGGTGGACAGATGCGCGTAAGCCTCTTCATTTTCGGGATAAATGGGCACCGGGTCGGGGAGTTCCAGTTTGAGCGGGGAGACGGGCTGGCCATTTTTCCAGTAGCGCAGGCGCACGTGGTAGTCGCTCTTGCCGGGCCGCCCCACATAGGCGATGGTATCGCCTTGCCGGACGGTATCTCCTACGGCCAGCGTCTCGGGCCAGCCCGAGAGGTGCATATACTGGGTGATGAGCACCCCGGTATGCTTGATCGACAGGTAGGACATATGGCCTTGGCGGGGGCGCATACGGATGACCTTCCCGGTCCCAACAGCCACCACCGGGGTTCCCTTGGGGGCATAAAAGTCCTGCCCCGAAGCAAAACGATGCGAAAGCGGCAGGTCGCCCGCTTCTTCGCTCCACGCAAGGGGCACCTTTAGAAATGCCCGCTTGACCGATTGGCCTTCCTGGTCGAAATAAGCGATCGTGCTATCCTGCTGGAACCGGATGGCATAATAATCAATGCCGTCGTGGTGGAAGAGGGCCGCCACGATAGCACGTACCCCGGTAGGAATCTGATCGACATACTCCTCTTCGTAGAGGACCTTGAAATAATCACCGGCTTCGAGGTGGGAAAAATCCACTGTCCACGCAAAGATGTCTTCCAACAAAGGCCGCAGACCAGGGTCCAGGTCATACTTTTCCAAGCTCTCGTAGAGAGAGGTCTCGATAAAGCCGGCGGCTGCTTGCATGCGGGCGGTGATATGCTTGGCCCCGCGATATACCGATACGGAGTCGCGCAGGTCGATCACGACGAAGTCGGCCTCGGTAAGCTCGTAGATAAAATAGTCCAGTCGGTTCTCGGCATCCTTCAGAAGGGTGTAGGAGTGCCCTGCCTGCATGCGGCGGATATCAAAGATCCCCTCTGCCTTGCGGGTGACGGCATTGATGGTAGCGACATCGACCTGCTGCGCCTGCAGCAGGTCCGTGAGGAAAGTCCCCGGCTGCACCTGCGCCTGGGACACGCGGTATTCGCGAGCATTGATACCGTACTGCTCATAGGACATCCGCCGTAGCTGCGGAGCCGGGATTTTCTCCACGGCCATCGACTGGGAGCGGGCGTGCTCTTCGGCACAGCCATCCCCCATCACAACTATACATACCAGGCCCAGTAAAAAAAGAAGACGATTCACCGCAAGCTCACATTTGGCGTCCAGCACAAAGAGAAAGGCGCTGATCCAGCGCTTTCCATCGATGCCCCGAAATTACCACTATTTATCCACAAGGAAAAGGAAAAATGGGGGATATCTGTTGATTAACAGGATATTCGATCCTGATCCAGCACACCGGGCATCTTGGCTCCGGCCCGGCGGGGGGAGACAGATTTTTTCCTGCCCTAAACACAAAAAAAAGCCTATATTTACCCAAGCTAGCCCCTGGCGTTTTCCCTATTCATGATTCATTCTGGTCTTGCGACCCAATACGGGGTATGCCTCTGCCCTCCCCCATTCTCATCAGCTACTCGTTCCTCTCCCTTATTTCTTTCATTCACAGTCAGAACCACATGATGAAACGCGTCCTATTCCTCTTTGCGCTGCTGATCGGCAGCTTTTCCGTTTGGGCCGGACAGCCGGGTGAACCTGGAAATCCGACCCCCGAAGCGGCTACCCGCTTTGCAATTGATGAGGCCCAGCTGGAAGCCGATTTTGCCGGCCTGAGCCAGTTGGAAAGCTTTATGCTCGAAAACGGCACCCGCACCTACCGCGAGTTGCAGGCTGAGCAGGGTGACCTACTCGCCGAGCTCGGCAGCCTGGATGCCGACTCCCCCCTGGCCCCTGCCTTTTCGGTAGACCAGATGGATTGGGGTGCCTTTGCCTGGGGTTTCCTGTGCTGTGTGATCGGCTTCTTTGTCGTCGCCATCAATGGCAGCAAAGACTCTTACTCCAAGACTTCTTACTGGATTGGGGTATTGGTGAGTACGATTCTGGGGGGTATCACCTCTGCCATTTCACTTGCCGCTCAATAAGCCGGTTTTGATCTCCTATATTCCCGCGCAGGGTCATGCCCCTGCGCGGCTTTTTTTCCCTTTTCCTATGCAAAGCGGCCTTTCTACGCTGATCCTTTTCCTCTTGGTTGTCCCGGCACTGGGGCAGCAAGCCTACACCCGGCTGGAAGCAGATTTCAGCGTCAAGGAAAAAAAGGAGGATGGGACCTTGGGCTTAACCATGGGACGGGTCTTTTACAATCAGGCGCATCAGCGTATCGTGTATCGGGTCGACTTTCCCGAACCAGAGGTCATCATCGCCACCGACAGCGTCCTGTATCGGGTACGGGACGACAGCATCGCCGCCCAGCTTCCCTCCCCCAATATGGTGAGCTTCTCGGTGCTGGCCCTCTGCCTGCGGGGCGACATGCCGTACTTTGGTCTGGACGCAAGCCCCTACGAGATGGCCCAGGCCGAGCGGGAAGGCGAACTGGTCGTTTCCACCTGGTCGCCCCCCGAAGCCTGGCAGGAATTCAAGGGCGACATCGTCGTGGCACAAAAAGACCGGCAGCTCCACGGCCTGATCTCATACGGTCCGGAAGGCAACATGCTGGGCCGGCAGTTTTTTCGCAAGTATGTCGCCATCCAGGGACTACAGGTCCCTACTGAGGTGATTGCCTACACCTATTTTGGCGAAGAGACCCAGACCCGGATCACCACCTTCCGGGAGCCTCAGCTCAATCAGATGACCGATGACACGTATTATTTGTACCCTGTTCCTGGCCTGGAGTAGTCTGCTTGCCTGGGGCCAATCTCAATCCGAAATCGCCCAGATGCGGGGCCTGACCCAGGCCCCTGCCCGACCGCAGTGGTCCATCGCCCAGGACAATCAGGATGAGTTTCAGCTGGCCTTCTCAGGCATGTTTCTCTTGTACAAAAATTTCATTTCCTCCCAGGACGCCAGCCGCTGCAACTTCACCCCTTCCTGCTCAGAATATGCCCTGGAAGCCATAAAGAGCCGCGGCTTACTCGCTGGCCCGCTGGCGGCCTTTGACCGACTCTCCCGCTGCACCAGTGTCAATCAGGAGGACTACACCCGCCACCCCGAGACGGGCATGCTCTATGATCCCGTCGATCCAGCGGAGGAGCGCCTGCCCTTGCCCCGCTAATGCCGTCACGCCTCTCCGATCCTATGATGAGACTGATCTGGCTCATGCTGATCCTATTTTCCTGGCCAGCGCTCCCGGCCCAGGATCTGTATGACGTTGACCACAGCCTGGCATTTGCCCAGTATTTGTATAAATCGGGCGAATACCGGCTGGCCGCCGAGGAATATGAGCGCGTCGCCTTTCTAAAGCCCGGCGACCTCGGCTTGCGCCTCCAATTGGTTGCCGCCTATCAACGGGCCGGGGCCTTTGCCCAGGCCCAGGCCCGGGCGGAAGCGACCGCCCCCCCGCTGACTATGTCGCCCGGCCTCGCGGCCCTGTACGGCCGCATCCTGATCCAGCAGGACGCGCTGGGTGAGGCACGCCGTTTTCTGCGGCAGACGGATTCGCTGCCGCAGGCAGAACGGCTCCTCCTCCTCACCACCACCGAGCTCCTGGACCAGCGTTGGCCTCAAGCGGATTCCCTGCTCAGGTCCCAACCAACGCACTCCGGCGCCCCATGGGATTCCTTCCGCACCCTCACCGACGAAGGCTTGGCCCTCAAACGCAAAAGCCCCGTACTTGCAATTGGTCTCTCGACGGTGGTTCCGGGCCTGGGAAAAGCCTACGCAGGCTACTGGAAGGATGGACTCTTCTCCCTGTTGTTTACCGGCATCAGTGCCTGGCAAGCCTATCGCGGCTTTAGCCGCAACGGGCCCCGCAATGCCTACGCCTGGGTCTACACCGGCCTCGCGGCCGGCTTTTACCTGGGCAACCTCTATGGGTCCGGCAAGGCCGCCAGTCGCCGCAACCGCCAAAACCAGCACGACCTCCGCCACCGGGTGGAGCGTAGCCTACCCAGTCTGTTCTGATATGCGCCTGATCCTCATATGCCTAGGCCTCCTGCTGGCCCTGATCGGGACGGGAAGGCTCCCGGCACAAACCCTCCCGCAGACCTTGGCCTTTGCCGAGGCCCAGCTGGCGTTGGGGCAATACGAAACCGCCATCAAAGCCTACCGGCGGGTGCTGTACTTTGGGGGAGACTCGGTGGGGAGCGCTGTTTTTGCGCCCCTCGCCGACTGCTATCTGGCCACCGGCCAGGCCCGGCAGGCGCAGCGCTACTTCAACCTGGCCTATGCCCAGACCCGTGACGACAGCCTCCGCAATGAGCTGCTCTTCCGCAAAGTGGCAGCCTTATTGCTGGCCGGCCAGGATGGCCTGGCCGAAGTGGATCTGCTGAGTGTTCAGGCTAATACCCCCTATTTTCGGCAAAAGCTGGCTTTTTATGAGGGTGTCACGGCTTTTCAAAGAGAAGACTTTGACCGGGCCGAGCGGGCTTTTTTGCAGGCCATCGACAGCGTCGCTTTCCCGGGCAGCCCGCAGGTCGTGCGCAGGCTCTTCGCCGAGCAAGCCCGGCTCCGGCGCTTCAACCCCCGCAAGGTGCGCTGGATGAGCGTCTTCCTGCCCGGCCTGGGCCAGTTGTATGTGGGCGAATACCGCTACGCCGCCAATTCCTTGCTGCTGACCGGCGGCCTGATGGCGCTCTTTGGATACGTCTTTGTCAATCTCTCGCTGATTGATGCCCTGTTCAGTGTCATGCCGTGGTTTCAGCGCTACTACATCGGCGGGTACCAGCATGCCTACCGCCTGGCGGAAGAAAAAATCCAAGGGGAGCGACACCGGATTTTTCAGCAGTTGCTGGACGAGATGACGTCCCAAATTCCCGGCAAAGCAACGGATTGAATCAGGCCGCGTCTTTAGCGGGGTAGGCCGGTATTCCGGGATGCCTCACCAAAAAATTTCTTCTTTTTCACGTTTACTCTGGCCATTTCGTTACACTCATGGCAGGAAAGGCTCCTGCGATCAGGTCCAAAAGTTTCCCGCTTTACGACAACATCCTCCGGATTTTTTTTCCTACATTTCGCCTAATATATCCCCGCTTCAACTATCAACCCCTTATTCTATGAAAGGTACAAAACTTTACTCTTGGCTACTTGCCCTGACCCTGTTCCTCGCCCCGGCGGCCCTATTCGCGGGGAGTCCGGCTCCCTCCGCTCCCATGACGGCCAAGCAAGAGGCTAAGGTCTCCCGCCTGATGGACAAACTGGAGCGCAAGGTGGAGCGCCGCCTGGCCAAAATGGAGCGCAAAGGCGAAGCTCCCCAGCAAACCGAAGCCTTGGATCCTTATCTGAAAAAAGCGATCTATTATGGCATCATTGCCACCATCTTAGGTGCATTTGTCTGGGTTCCGATCGCAGGTATCATCCTGGGGATTGCCAGCCTCGTATTTTGGGTGCTGGCCGTGCTACAGCTCCTCAAGTGGCTGGATACGCAGTAACCCCCAATCGATTACCATGTTACCCCAAAAGGGCTGTCCCATCCAGGACAGCCCTTTTTTCATGCCAGGGGCCCTGAGAATCTCGTATCTTTGGTCTATGCGTCCCCTCCTCAGCCTGTTTTTCATGCTCCTGGCCGCCCAGGGCCTGACCCAGGACTACCGCCTGGACGGACCAGGCCCCGGAGCCTACGAGACCGCCGCAGCCCTCCAGCCCGCCCCTGGGGAGGGGTACTGGCTGCTGGGGACGCAGGGGCGTCCCCCCGATGGCCACACCGACCTCTGGCTGCTGCGGCTGGGGTCGCAAGGGGATAGCCTCTGGAGCCGCACCTATGGCGGCGACCAGGACGAGGCCGCCGTGGCGATGCTCCCCGGCCCCGATCAGGATCTGTACATTCTAGGGGAAACCAACAGCCAGGGCGCGGGCGAACAAGACCTCTGGCTGCTGCGCCTTGATAGCCTGGGAAGCCTGCGCTGGGCACAGACTTATGGCGGCCCAGGTTGGGACGAGGCCAAGGCCCTGCTCCCCGGCCCCGCCGGGGGCCTGTTTGTGATAGCGGAACGTGACCATCCGGACACGGGCCGAGACCTTTGGCTGCTCCACCTTGGGGGCGATGGATACCTCCGCCACGAGCGCCGCCTGGGCGGTGCAGGCTGGGACTTTCTGGGCGCTGCCACCGCCGGAGAAACGGGCATCGGCCTGGCCTGGGTACGGGATTCGCTCTCGCCCTACCGCCTGACGGTGCTGGATACCAGCCTCGCCACCCTGGCCGAAACGGCCTACGATGGACGGGCCACCCGAGGACTGGTTGCGGCCGGCAGCGGCCGCTGGTGGGCCTTTTCGGCCCTCAACCAGCCGGACTCCTTCCAACTGATCAGCTGGCAACCGCCATCGGCGCCAGAAGTCCGGAACCTGGCCGTCGCCGATACGGCGGCCGATCGCTTTGTGACGGTGATCGACGCGCAAACCGATCAGGCGGGGGGGGCCTGGATCCTCCTGGCCGAGGCCTATACCGATACGGCCCACTTGCTGCGCCTGTCCCCGGCGGGGCAGATCCTCAGCCGTCGCCGCTGGCGGCGAGCAGGTCCCTTGCGCAAACTTGCCCTTCCCGACAGTGCCGGAATCAGCCTGGTCGGCCAGGCCCGTGATGAAAGCTCTGCGGCAGACGGTCTATGGGCATTCCACTCCGGAACAGGAGACTTTTCCCGCCGACGATATGGCCAGCGGGGACCAGCGGGGGAGGAAATCGGGCAAACCTTGCGGGCCGGCCCCCCGGGCACCTATTGGCTCGGGGGCTATGCCCTGGGCGACTCCCTCCGGCAGCGCGGCTGGCTGCTGCAGCTGGATGCAAATGGACAAGTGGTCTGGCGGCAGTTCCTGACCCGCCCCGGCGCGACAGAAATCGTCTCCCTGGATATCAGTCCGGACGGGCTGGTCTGGTTGCTCATGTTCAGTCGCACCGAAAACGGCCGTCAGCTGTACGTGCAGGCCTTGGACGCTCAGGGTCAGGCTATCGTGGCGGGGGCTTGGCCAGGCACCGCTTTTCAGTATCCCTATGGCGGTATCATCCTCAGCCCGGGCGGGCCGCGGGTCTTCACCAGCGAGGTGGGTCCGGGCGGCTTGGGGTCGCGGGCCCGCCTGCTGGCCTTCGGGCCGGGCGGCGATACACTCTGGTCGCACACCTACTTTCCCGACGCCATCAGCCGGGGTAATGCCCTGGCCCACCTACCCAATGGCGACCTGCTCCTGGCTGGGCAGACCCGGGTGGTCGGTGGCAACTACCGGGGCTTCCTGCTCCGGACCGACAGCCTGGGGCAGCTCCGCTGGAGCCGTACCTATACCCGCGGGGACGGCTTCAGCTGGGCGCGCCTGCTGGCGCTTGCCCCCCTGCCCGACGGCGGGGCCTGGTTGGCCGGCACGCTGCGCCGCAGCGAAGGCGAAGGGGCCTGGCTGCTGCGGGTCGATGCCAACGGCGATACGCTTTTTTCCCGCTTCTATCCAGATACGGGCGGCCGCATCAGCGACGCCACGGCCATTCTGGCCGGGGTCGATGGGGGTGCCCTTCTGGTGGGAAACCAGGACTCTCTTTTTAGCGACCGGCCGTCTACGCCGGCCGATGCCAAAGGCTGGCTGCGGCGGGTGGACGCCCAGGGGCACACCCTCTGGCGGCAGGAGTTGGGGCCAGGATCAGGCTTTCGGCTGCCCGGGGCGGCGACCGGGCCGGGGCCGGGCTGGCTCATCCTGGGGCAGCTTCAGCACCCCGCCTATGCCGACGCCCTGCTATACCGGCGGGATGCCGCCGGGCTGGGCGGGGCTCCAGGGGTCGCCCCCGACCCCTGGCAACTCTATCCCAATC
>RFHL01001176.1 GCA_003696875.1 Bacteroidota bacterium
CCCCCGAGGATGAGATTGATCCTGAAGAGGATCAGACCATCACCGAGATGGAAGAGCTGAAAGAAGCCCCCAACATTGGCTTCGAGGACAAGGACGGGGCCGAAGAAGGCTTCTTCGACGGTGTCGAGTTCGAAACTGAAGGAGAAATTCCTGAGGTGATTGTTGAACAAGCGCCTTCGATTGATGAGTTCATCTTTGCTGAGGAAGAGCCTCAGCCGATCAACATGGACGACATCAAGAAGCTGATTGGCTACCCGCAGATCGCCCGCGACGCCGGGATCGAAGGAAGTGTGGTCGTACGGGTACTGGTGGACAAAAAAGGGAACTACGCCCGCCACCGCATCATCAACCAGGTGCACCCGGTACTGGCCAAGGCTGTAGAGGAGCACGTAAACAAGCTCCGCTTTACGCCTGCCATTCAAGGGGGTAAGCCCATCCAGTTCTGGGTGAACATCCCCTTCAACTTCAAGCTTCTGAACTAGTTCTTGCCGGATTTTCCGGAAAGATTACGATACAGTCGCTCCTTTCGGGGAGCGGCTTTTTTGTTTGTGTCCCTCACTGTACCTTTGCGGGAAATTCCAGATGGTGAAGCCCCATTCCCGTCCCACCCGTATCGCCATTTTTGCCTCCGGAGGAGGCTCTAACGCCAAACTGCTGCTGGAGCGGTTTCAGGGGCATGATGCCGCAGAGGTGGTCCTGCTGGTAACCAACAATCCCCAGTCCGGGGTTTGGGCCTTTGGGCCGGACTTTGGTGTGCCCGTGCAAGGGCTTGAGGGCAGGCAGTATCAGGAAGGAAGCTATCTGCTGGACCTTCTCCAGACCTACCAAATTGACCTGATTGTTTTGGCTGGCTACCTCAAGCTCGTCCCGGAAGCCGTGGTGAAGGCCTATCCCCGGCGGATCCTCAATATCCACCCGGCTCTGCTGCCCTCATACGGCGGCAAGGGCATGTATGGGATGAACGTCCATCGGGCGGTCATCGCCCATCAGGAGCCCCAATCCGGCATCACCATTCACTATGTGAATGAGGTCTATGATCAGGGGGAAATCCTCTTTCAGGCCTCAGTGGCAATCGAAGCAGATTGGTCTCCTGAGGACTTGCAACGCGCTGTTCAACAGCTTGAGCATCAGCATTTTTTTTCCATTGTAGAAAAAGTGGCCCGGGACCTGCAACCCACCTGATTTATTCGTAATTTCGCTCTCCGATAAAGTTTATGGCCGCAGCAAAACCCATCCGATCCGCCCTCATTTCGGTGTACCACAAGGAAGGCCTGGAGCCCCTGGTTGCCCAGTTGAAAGCCCATCAGGTGGCTGTCTACTCCACCGGGGGGACGGCCGCCTATCTGCGCGATATGGGTCTGCTGGTACATGAAGTCGCCGATCTTACCGGGTATCCCTCTATTCTGGGGGGACGGGTTAAGACCTTGCATCCTAAGGTCCATGGCGGCATCCTGGCCCGGCGGGATGTGGCCTCTGATGTGGAGGAACTGGCACAGTATGCGATTCCACCGATTGATCTGGTGGTGGTAGATCTGTATCCGTTTGAAGCGACAGTAGCGAGCGGGGCGAATGAAGCGGAGGTGATTGAAAAAATCGACATCGGAGGGATCGCCCTGATCCGGGCAGCGGCCAAAAACTTTCAGGATGTGGTGTGCCTGCCTTCCCAGGCCTACTATAGTGAGCTCGCGGAAGTGCTGGCAGAGCAGGGGGGGAACACGACCCTGGCGCAGCGACGCTATTTTGCCGGTCGTGCCTTTGACGTGTCGTCGCACTACGACACCCATATCCATCAGTACCTGATGCCGGATACGGACAGCCTCAAGATTTCGGTGCAGAGTCCACAGGTACTGCGCTACGGGGAAAACCCGCATCAGGCGGGGCGCTTCTATGGGGCGCTTTCCGAGGAGCTGGAGCAGCTTCACGGTCGCGCCATTTCCTACAATAACCTGGTAGACATTGAAGG
>RFHL01001177.1 GCA_003696875.1 Bacteroidota bacterium
CCGGGAGAAGCGGTCAGGTCGGAGGCCTGCTGGGTATCGCCATGGGGGTAAGCGGTGGCAACCTCGTCAGTAGCCTGGCCTTCAAAGGAGACTTTGTCATCCCCTGGGGCTGGATGTTTACGGGCATCGTGGCCTGCCTGATCGTCGGTGTGCTGTCGGGCTATTACCCCGCCTGGAAAGCCGCCAAGGTGGACCCCATCATCGCCCTGCAACGGGAGTAGCCCGCCAAGGTCCGCTGGTGAGCCAGGAAAGGGCCCCATCCAGAAATTCTTAATTGACCCGCTTAAGGACAATGTCCTCCTGGTGCTTGCGCACGACGTAGTCAAAAAAGGTCCGGATATCCTGGTATTCCTCCGGGGAATAAATGGTCTTGTTGAGGTACAGGGTGCTGGTGAAATGGATGATGTTGTCCATCTGTAGCACATTGTAGGTAAAGGAACCGCCATCATCCGGCAAAACCACCCGGATGGGCTCAGGCACTTGAGCCACCTGATAGTTGGCGGGGATGCGTAGGCCCAGCATGTGGGCATCCCGGAGGGGATAGGTCAGGTCGAGCGGTGTCGTCCGCCGATCATCGGGCAGGGGGTTTTCGCGGATGCCGTAGGCCATCATGGGGTTGACGATCATGTAGTCGCCCGCCACCCGGACAAAGTCCCGGGTTTCCATGTCGAGCTTGACCACAAGCGGGGCATCGGTGGTATCAGAGGCTTCGATTTCGCTGTTAGAGATTTCGAACTGATTCATCCCGGCCAGCACCCGATCCTTCAGATAGCCCTGCTGATCGTCAAAGCGGGCCAGACGGGCCCGCTCCAGTACCGCCCCATATGCCTGGTTGGTGACGGATATGCCTCCGGAGAGCCGTCCGGCTGTATCCAGATCAAAGCGGCTGTATGCATAGCGTACGATGGGATTGCGGGAGCGCAGCTGCACCCAGCGTCCTCCCTCGGAGTCGATCAGGTAGCCCAGCTCGGTCAGGTCGTTGCGGGGGAGAATCCCTGGCCGGTCCACCTCACCGGTGAGATCAAGGAGCATGTCTGTACCCTCCACCCGGGCTTGGACAATCAAATGGTTAAACTGTTCCAACTCCGGGTAAACCAGCTGTATGCGGCCGTGGTCCAGGGTGCTGATGAGCACCGGATAGGCCACCACCCCCACCTGCCGCAAGGCATGCAACAGCAGCAGGTTGCGCTCACTGCCGCTCCCGCGGCGGCTGTCCAGCAGGCCCCGCAGATTGCGAAAATCCAGACTGTAGGTGCTGTCCCAGGCATAGGTCTCCCGCAGGTGGCGGTAGAGCCGGGAGACCTGCGCCCGCTGGTTTTGGCGGGTGGCAGGCTGTACGCCAGCCTCCCGGACCACCTGGGCCAGGGCTGCCGGCCGCAAGCGCAGCCGCCTTTGGCGGCTACGCCGCTGCATCCGTTTATTGAGCTCCCCCCAGGTATCGAAAATATCGGGACTCGTGGTCCCAGAGAGCATATTCTGCGCCAGCTGAAACGATACCTGCGGCACATAGCCCCCGGCATCGGGGCTAAAGGCCTCCTCCTTCCAGGCCGGGAGACCCTGCATCACATAGATCTCATACTTGCCGCGGGAAAGCGCCGCAAACATCATGTCCGTCGCGGCGATGGTCCGGTCCTGTCGCTGAAACTGCCAGTCTTCCCGGGCCGC
Source organism: Bacteroidota bacterium (assembly GCA_003696875.1). GTDB lineage: Bacteria > Bacteroidota > Bacteroidia > J057 > J057 > RFHL01. Next base: position 1,666 of record RFHL01001177.1, read on the forward strand.
CCGGTTCATGGCCCGGCTTTGGAAATCCTCCGTGGTATATACCATGTTGTCGGTATCTCCCCGGAGCAAGACCCGATAGGTAAACACACTGGGGATAAAGACGTGCAACTCGCTCTGAGCTACGGGGATGGACTGCTGAAACTTCCACGAGCGCAACTCCTGAAACGACTTGGTTCTCAGCTGATAGTACAGCTCTATGACCGAGCCCTCCCGCACAAAGGGCATATCCAGGAAAAAGCTGCGCCCTCCGTCCCGCCGCCGCTGCTCGCGGATGTTGCGGCGATCTACCTTAAACTGGACCACCTCCCCTTCCGGGTTGAGGCTGTAGGTGGCACCCATCAGATCCGTCACGGTCTCCACCCCCGGCTCCAGATCTACCTCCAGTGTCTGGAAAGCCTCGGCGCCGGCTTCGGTCAGAATCTTGATCCGACGGGTATACACGTAGCTCACCCGGGGACTGCGAGAGATCAGATCAAAGGAGATGACCCCGTGATCCACCAGGATGACGGCATCGGCATCGGGCTCAGCCGGGTAGGTATCCATCCTAATCTCATCCGGGCTCACTTTTCCAAACAAGGCAAACTCGCCTCGCTGGGCCCACAGGGGCTCCGTGGCCAGCCACAGCAATAGCAAAAGGCTCAGGTGTTTCATGCAGAAGGGCATATACGCGAATGGAGTCCAGGGAGATGCGGCGGGCTCACCGTGCTTCAGGAACACACGCAGGGTGAAGGGGCGAGCAAGCCGCCGCGAAGGGGATGCTGTTCCTTCTACGAAAAGTTGGGGGGGCGGGTAATTGTTTAGGGAGTCGCTGGCGATTTTAGATAGTGGTAGAGCACGTCGGCGATTTGGCGGTCATTGCTCAGGCGGGGAAATTTGTTTTGCCCGCCGAGCTTGCCGATGGTCTTCATGTAGGCCCGGCAGGCCTGTGGCTGTAGCGGGCGCACCTCGGCCCGGCGCAGGATGTTGCCGGCACGGAGGTCCTCATAATAGGCATTGCGGGCCCGCAGGGCCCGGTCAAGTTGATCGGTAAAGGCCTCCATATCAGCAGGTTCCTGCTCAAACTCGATGAGCCACTCGTGGGCCGAGGCCCCTTTTTCCTCCCGGATCAGCGGCGCCACTGTAAACTCATGGAAGCTCGCTCCGGTCGCCTCCGAGGCGACCATGATGGCGTGATTCACTTCCTCACCGATCACGTGCTCGCCAAAGGCGCTGATGAAGTGCTTGACCCGGCCCGAGACCCGCACTTTCCAGGGATCTACCGAGGTAAATTTCACCGTATCGCCTATGTCGTACCCCCACAGGCCGGCGTTGGTAGAGACGATCAGGGCGTACTGCACTTCGGTCTCGACCTCGGCCAGCGTGAGTCGCCTGGCGTCGGGCTTGCCGTATTCACTCAGGGGGATAAATTCGTAGAAAATGCCGTAGTCAGGCATGAGCAACATGCCCGGATCATCCCCCTGATCCTGGAAGGCAAAGAAGCCTTCGGAGGCGGGAAACAACTCTCGCACGGCGACCTTGTCGCCGAAGTAGGTCTCAAACAGGGCCCGGTAGGGGCTGAAGTCCACTCCTCCCTGCACAAAGACCTCCAGATTGGGCCAGACCTCCAACGGTCCTCTTCCCGTCTGGTGCTCCAGCTCCTCGAGGAGCATGTGCACCCAGGGCGGGATCCCGGAAATCAACCGCAGGTCCTGGTCTTTGATCTCGGTGACGATGGCCTTTACCTTCTCTTCCCAGTCTTCGATCACGTTTACCTCCCAGGAGGGCACCCGGTTGCGGGTGAGATAGCTGGGTACGAAGTGGTTGACAATCCCGGAGAGCCGGCCGGTGGGAATGCCGTGATCGTTGGTTTCGATCTCCGGGCTCCCCGAGAGAAACATCATTTTCCCCTCCAGGAAGGCCGCACTGCCCGTTTCGGCCATATACATCATCAGGGTGTCGCGCGCCCCGAGGATCTGCTTACGGATGGATTCCCGGGTAATAGGGATATACTTGGCCCCTGAGGTGGTACCGGAGGTCTTGGCCAGGTAGAGGGGCTTGCCTGGCCAGGTGACGTCCGGCTCCCCCCGGGAGGTACGATCCAGCCAGGGTCGCAGTTGCTCGTAGGTCCGCACTGGCACCCGGGTCTGAAAGTCCTCATAGGTGCGAATCGTCCCAAAATCATGATCCCGCCCAAAGGCCGTTTCACGGCCTCGCCGGATCAGGGTATCGAAGGTTTGCCGTTGCAGATCCAGGGTCCGGGCCGTGTCCCGGCGAATGCGCGCCGACCGGCGCCGCGCCCACCATAGGCCAATAAGGGATTTCAGATGCATGAAGAGGTCGGTGGTCAATAGGGAAGGAGGTGATCGGAGAAGGGAGCCCATCGGCCGGATCTTTTCAGATAAAAGGGCATAGCCTTTTCTGTGGCACACTCCCAATCATGGTCCGGCATGCTGAGCATCAAAGATACACAGCTTTGGATAAATACCGGATTGCGAGCTCCAGAAAAGCCGACACCCTCCCCTGCCCAGAGGCAGAGGAGGGGTCATGACCAGAGAATATACCTTCCCCGGCTAAGCAGAAACGGTCACCGTCTCATTTTCGGTCTCCACATCCGTATCAGATACCGTAGCCCGCTCCAGGGTTTCTACGAACTGCGGCAGCTGGGTTTGCTGGGGCACCACAGCCGTAATACGCTCTGCCAGCGTCCGGATTTGGCTGTTGTACTCGTCGAGCATGCGCTTGCCCTTCTTGGTGATGGTCACCAGGATGGAGCGCCGGTCTTCTTTGGAGTTAACCCGCTTGACCAGACCGAGGCGCTCAATCTTGTCTACCAAGCTGGTCAGGGTGCTAAATTTGATCTTGAAGCGCTCCCCGACCGACTTCATGCGCTGCGGGCCAAAATCACTGATATAGAGGATAATCTCCATCTCATTGGCGGAGATTTTGTATTTCTTGCGGATATCGTTCTGATGCTGCCGAAAGGCATCTCTCATGGCCAGGAGTTGCTTTTCCAAGCTGCTCAGATTCGGGGTCATGTCAGTACTACTTTCCTTTGCCATAGTTTTAGGTTTTGGAGGGTGATTGTGCGCAGACGTAGGGGTAAAAGATGTCAAGGACAAAAAATCAAGCCTGTCAAGCGAGGCCTATGGTATCGTGGTTGCCCGAGGGCTGCGGAGAGCGAACGTCACCAGCCTGTAAAAAGAGGCACGCAATAACTCAGCCGGGGGTCTTTCCGAAAGGGAAAGAATTAGAATACTGGTAATAAGATACTATCTGGGAATATTTTCAAGCCTTAATATGTCCCATGTTAATTTTTTGTAATAAACGTAAGCAAAGGCGGCCAGGTTGTGCCAATTAGTCTCCTGAAAAAGAGAAAAACGCTCCCCCTTTCCCTAATAATCCATTGTTCAGCAAGCGCTTACCCCAAAAACTTGATGTTAGGATTTTTAGCGTTTTTTAACCGAAAAAATAAATATTCCCAATTAGCACGGGAAATTTGCCGCCGTCAGGCGGCCAAGCGGGCTACTTCCGGCGCCACCATACCCATAGACGCTTAAATAATGAGCTCTTTACCAGCATATCGTCAATCATCTGTCCCACGGACTGATAGCGCGTTTTGGGATCAGGATGGGTAGCCTGAAATATCGCTTTGCTCAGGTTTCGGGGAAAGTGCCGGCTGCGTGTTCGCAGCCGCTGGTGCAGCAGGTTTACATCGCGGGGGATCGGGTCTGTCTGCAGATCCGATCCAGAGACAAACCCATAGAATACCATGCCCAGGGCATAGATATCGGTTCCTTTGTTGACATTGGTTTGCCCCTCGATCAGCTCCGGGGCCAGATAGGCATCGGGACGTTCGGCGCGGGCCTTCTGCTGTACCGAAGGCGGCAGGTCAAGGCGGATGTTGCGCGCGCGGGTGAGGTCCGTAAACAGAAAATCAATCAGCTTCGGCACGCCCTCGGGCGTGAAGAGGATCTTCCTCGGGAGGATGTTGCCATGGACGATGCCCTCTCGGGCCATGCCCGTCTCATCCACAAACTGGGTCTTGTGCGCGGCCTCCAGGCCGGCAGCAATCTGGATCGCCAGATCGGTCAGGCGTTGCAGGTCATCTTGCGTGGTGAGATAGGTATGGGCATCGAGCTTGTCGAGGCGCGTGCCTTTCACCAGTTCCATGACTATGTAGAGCCGTTTTTGCCCAAAGAGGACCACCTCCCCTACGTCAAAAAACTGCGCCACATTGGGGTGCTTGATGGCCGCCAGGCCCTTGTGGCCGGCGATGATGATGCGCTTGAGATGGTCGTAGCCCTCCAGAACGGGATGGGTGACCTTGATGGCCCGCTCTTCGTTGAGCTCCGTATGCACCGCGCGAAAGACCGCGCCCATGGTGCCCTCGCCCAGGAGTTCCTCCAGCCGATAGTTGCCGATGGTCTCGCCCACAAAGGCCTGCGCCAGGGGACGCTCCTGCTCCTCGGCCGGGCTCAGGGCATAAAACAGCCGCCACTGGGCTGGTACCCAGTTGGCATCTTCGCGCAGAAACAAGCGCCAGGGCACGTCCAGCGCCTGATTTTTGGTGGCAACGGATTCGCCGCCGGTCTCTTCCTCCCAAAACAGGCTGCGGGTCCCTGACTCGGCCCCGAAGGCCTGGGGGCCAAAACGCCCCAGCAGCATCCCTTCCGATTCCTGAAAGGCTTCTTCCAGGCTTGAACCCGCTGCCAGCCCCTGATAAAAGCTCACCGAAAAGTCGCGTGCCTGCTCGTCGTCAATTTTGCGTGAGGTGGCGATCACCGAGGGAACCCCGGCGTCCAGCATGAGCTGGGCGTGCTCTCCGGTGGCGCAGCCATTGAGAAAGACCAGCTTGAGGCCTTTCTGCGCACCCAAAAAGCGCGACAGGCCCAGCGAAAAGAAGGAGCGATTGCCGCTCGCCTCGGTTTCCAACCACAGCTCATCCTCGTCGGCATGGCCGCCGTAGTGAAAGATCCAGATACGGCCTTCATAAAACTCATCCTGAAAAATCGCGGCGATCTCCTCCTGGGTGGCCGCGGGCAACACCCGCACCTGGCAGCGCTCGCGCTGCACGGCGGGCTCCAGAGC
>RFHL01001178.1 GCA_003696875.1 Bacteroidota bacterium
ATGCTGGCTTGTGTATGCATTTGGTTCAGGTATTGGTACAGATCGTCCGTCAATTCCAGGTCAGCGAGGGCTTCTGTAAAACGGGCCCATTCCGGATTGGTGTCCGATGCCTGGCCCCCGAGGGAATCGGGAGAAACGGCTGAGCGGGTGAGCTGTTGGAGTTGGCTGTCGATCCACGCGATGGTGGCCTGGGCGAGGCGGTTTTTGTCCCGCATCCGGGCCTCCTGATAGACCTGGCAAAGCGCTTGCAGCACATGAATTTCCCGGCGGGGCAGGGGCCCCGAAAGCTGCAGGTCTAGGACCGTTGAGGTTTCTCCCCGGGGAAATACCCGAAGGCGGCTTTTCAGATCTTTGGTGATCTGTTGAGGCGGCCGAATGATAAAATACAACTCGCGGCCCTCGTAGTCGCTAGCCAGGAAGTCGGTCCGGTTTTTTTCCACGGTAAGGGCGACGCCCTGGCTGCGGAGGGGGGCCCCAAAGCTGCCCTCGCCAGAAAAGCTGAAAACTGGCTCCGGCCATGATGCCATCTCGTCAGAACCGAGATGGATGGTCTGAGGACGGGGGGCTTCTGCCTGCAGGCGGAAGCGGTCCTGGGAGAGGAAGGTCAGACGGAAAGCCACATCCACCACCTGCGGATAGGCGGTATCCAGGACCACCCGGAAAGGCAAGGTCTCATACCTTTCCCAATCCCTGAGGGTAGCCCCCTCGTAGTAGGCGACTTCGAGGCCGAGGTCGCGCACGACCTGGCGCAGGAGCTCATAAGACGTCAGCACGCCCAGCTCGTTTTCGAGCAGGAAGGGGCCTCTTTGCCAGGTCGGGCTGGCCGTAGATGAGGCGCCGCCCTGATCCGGTTGGGTTTCTTCCAGAAGCAAGGTCATTTCGGCTCGGTATACGGGCGTAGCCAGTTTGGTATACAGGAGGGTGAGCCCGACCAGGCATCCCAGGCCGATGGCGAGGTAGTACCAATGGTCCAGTACCAGAAACAAGAGGCCCTTAGGGCCAAGCCTGGGTTTTGGGAGGGGGCGGTTTGGGGAGGCGGTATCCA
>RFHL01001179.1 GCA_003696875.1 Bacteroidota bacterium
GCTCCAGAGCCCGGAGGATGGCCTTGAGCTCGCCGGTGAGGTTGCGCAGAAAGCCTCCCTCGGAGCGCTCGTTGGCAAAGGCAAGGAAGATGACCGGAGTGGTCGGCTTGGCAGCTGGCATAAAGCAGGGTCTTGGTCCGGATTCAATCTACGGACTATCCCGCAAAGGGACCGCATTTTACCCGGGAGAAACCGGAAAGTTCCCTTACCTTTACGGCCCCAAAGTCGATAGATCACCGATTATGAAGCTGATTCCTTTTTACCGTCGCACCTATCTGCTGGCTTTTTGTGTGCTGGGTATGCTGGCTTGCAAAGAGCCCTGTGACAAAGTGGATTGCGGGGAGTTTGGATCCTGCAGCGAAATCCAGGACGAGCCCAATTGCATCTGCTCCACCGGCTACGAAAAGGATGCGGAGGAGCGGTGTACCCTGCGTTCCACCGACAAATTTGTGGGCACCTGGACCGCCGAGGAGGTCCGCACCAACAACCTCACCCAGGTAAAACAGACCCTCTCCTATGAGGTGAGCATGGCCGACGAGGACGACAACATCGTGCGGCTCTATGTGAGCAACATTGGGGACTTCCGCTGCCCCGATGGCAGCAGCCCGGCGCTGGAGGCTACCGTCAACCGCAGTGCCTTCTCCATCGACGAGGCAACCTATTGTCCGGGGGCCGGTTTCTCCGGCTATCAGTTTCGTCGCTCACCGGGTGCGATCAATGCGACCCAGGACACCATCCTGATCAACTACCGGGTTACCTGGACCGAACAGGGGACACCGGCCGACTTTTCGGGCAGCCTGAAGCTGTACCGCTAACATAGGGCTTAGCCGCCCCCCCACCGAAAAATGGGCAGATTTTTTCTTCCTCACCGCTTGCGCGATGCCTGCCCAATTGCGTATCTTTGAGGTCAGAAGCGAGAATAGCTCAGTTGGTAGAGCATCAGCTTCCCAAGCTGAGGGTCGCGGGTTCGACTCCCGTTTCTCGCTCCAGGGGCCGCAAGGCCCCTTTTTTTATGCCCCTACCCTCCCCCAGCGGGCAAACTCTTTGCCCGGAGGTGGGTTTGACAGGCAAGGTAAATCCCGCGCACAGCATGCGCGTGCATTTTTCCTTATCTTTGCCTCGCCAATCCCACGCCTTTTGAAACTCGAAGACCTTCTCTCCCAATA
>RFHL01001180.1 GCA_003696875.1 Bacteroidota bacterium
CTACAGGCCGGCGAAGCCGACTTGGTACTCGGCTCGCGCTTTCTGGACGCGATGGCCCGGCAGCAGGTGCCGCGGCGGCGGCGTTGGCTCTTGCGGCTCGCCGTCTGGGTCAACTGGCTGTTTACCGGCTTGCGCCTCACCGACGCCCACAACGGCTTGCGGGCCCTGGGGCCCAAAGCCCTGGCTTGCCTGGAACTGCGCGAAAACCGGATGGCGCACGCCACGGAATTGCTTGTCGAGATGCGTCGCCATGGCCTGCGGTACCTGGAGGTACCTGTGACCATCGATTACCCCGCCTATGCCCGTCGCAAAGGGCAGACCGCCTGGTCGGCCGTGGGGATCCTATCCGATTTGATCTGGCAAAAAATCTCTCCCCGATGAAACCCATACAGCTATTTTTGATCCCTTTGCTGCTCGTGCTATTGTTGTGGCTCGAAGCTCGTCTCCGGCGGCAGGGCCTGCTGCGGGCTGTGTTAATTCTGATCTTCCTGACCGCCATGGTATTGGTGGCCTTCCCAGAATGGAGCACGGTGGTCGCGCATGCGGTGGGCATCGGTCGTGGCGTGGACCTGGTAACCTACCTCAGTTTGCTAGGGCTGACCGTCAGCTGTGTGTTGTTATATGTGCGTCAGCTCAAGTTGCAGCGACAACTGACGGAGTTGGCGCGGGCCCAGGCCCTGGCGTCCGCTATGCCGCCAGGCAATTCCAAGGAGGAGGAGGGGTAAGCGAGCGGCACGATAAGGAAGGTCAGCGGTTTTTTGTTGAAACCCGCTTTGAATGGGCTCAAGCAATGATGGCATACTTATGTCACCATCGCCTTTCTTGCTTGAAGCCTCTTGAATAAGGCTTCTGCCCGCTGCATTTGCTCCTCTGAGGCTGAAGACGTACGCCTTCGGATGGGAGGATAGGGTTCGATTTCCTTGGGGAGTTTTAGGGGGATTCCCCAATGATCTCCAATGGCCTTTATGGTGGCGAGTGGATTCAGCGCCAGGTCTTCATAATCGACCAAGAGGTCTTTTTGGTCGATGACCTCCAGTAAATAGGTGTAATAACTGATCCAGACATCCAGCCAATAATCCAGTTGGGCAGGATGGGCTTGATGGGAAGGGGAGGCAGTTGGTAGCGCAAAGGGCTTGTGATTGAGTCCAAACTCATGGTGACCCAGCCAGTCCATGTAGGTCTGAGTAAATGGGTTTTCGCGTTGTGCTTCACAAAAACGCTGATGTTGGGTGAGCAGAGATGCGGCATGACTCAGGGGCTCCCGAAACAGGAAAACAGCCCGAAAAACCGGATTCTGTTTTCGCAAAGAGGCATAGCGCAGGATCAGGTTGTTGTTTTTGGCCAGATAAAGCTGGTGAGCATCTTTTCTTACCAACGTCTGATAGGCCAGATATTGATCGTGAATGTCCTCAGGTAGGGGATGTATCCGCAGCGAATCTGCTGCGATGTAGCTATCGCGGAGCATTACTTTGAAGAAGTATTCCTCCAGGGCCTCTACGCTGCGCCAGTCGTGGGTGATATTGTCCCCATGTGACCGCTCTGTTTTTCCTCCTGATCGGGGACGGTACAGACGCGCCCATAGGTTGGGGGCCAGCAGAAACGGCATGTTGGCATAGGAAAGACTGGCAAAGGGGCCAGACCGCTCTAGTTGTTGGGTCAACACGGTCGTCCCGGCCCGGGCCAGGCCGGAAACGACCAGAAAACGGGCCTCGGGGGCCGGGCAGGGCTGGCGCCGGAAGCGATGATCATGGGCGAGCAGCGCCCGACCCAAATAGGGCTGGTCCAATACCAAATGGTGGAGGAGCTGGGCCCACTCTGAGTAGGGACCCTGATTCCGGAGGAGGGAGAGCAGCCAAAGGCATAAGGAAAATCCCAGACCCCAGGCCCAGCCATTGGGTAATTCATGTGTTGCTCCTTCAGTCCAACCCCATCCCCAGGCAGGTAACATACCGGCGACGATAGCCAGAAGTACTACTGCGGCAAAGGTGCCCAAATGGAGGAGTGTCTGACCCATACCCGCCCACAGCCTCCGCTCGGACATTTCGCCCCGGCCAACCGCGAGCATGCTGTCTGCGAGGGCAGCCGTTTTCCGGGCCATCATAAAAAACGTATGTCGGCCGAGCCACATAAGGGCTCCGGAAAGCCCTCCGCCTAGGCCGCCAAGTATCCACTCGATCATGATTTGTTCCTTGGGAACCACTTTTTCACCCAACGTACGAGCGGAAACCCGATGACGATCCCCAAAGCGGCCAGCAACAGGAGGAGAACCAGAAGAACGATAATGATGGTGCCAATGCCTAGTCCTGGCCCTAGATATGCGGGAATCATGCTTCTATGAGAGATTTTGGGAGAATGGAAGAACACCCACTATGGGACCCATACCCGGGTCCAGTTTGGGATATGGTGATACCCATGTAACGGGCTTGGAATATAGGTTCGCAAGAGAAGAGAATCCTCATTGAATAGCCAGAGAAGCCCTGACTCCTGCTCTTCAACAAATAAGTCCCCATTTTCCAGGAGGGTCGACAAGCCCTCTGTGTGGGTAAAGATATCGTTTAATTCGAATTGATCCGGGTACAAAGGGGAGAAGGTCCCTTGGGCGAGATTGTAAACCAGAACCCGACTCACCGCCTTTTGGCCTATGTGCTCAGGGGCGATTGAATCGGGCTGGGCGAGTAACAAATCGCTCTCCAGGGAGGTCCCTTGGGAGAATGGCCAGGCCTGGGCGGTAGTGTGGTTGTCAAAAAGGCTGATGGTCGAATCCGAAAGGATATCTACATCATGCTGAAAAGCGAAGGGCCCCCGGATCACCCGGCAGATTTTGCCCGTTGCCGGCCGAAAATGGAGGACCAGGGACAGATGTCGCAGGCTGAGGAACAGGTCGCCAGATTGAAAGAAGGGACCGTCCTTTAGGACGGGCTCTATGTCATTCAGATGAAAAGGGTCCCTGGTATCAACCGACTGCCGGATGAGATAGGCTAGCCCGTTTTGGGCCAGGATATCCGTCAGGGAAAAAACAGCCCGTTCTTCCCCGGTGAGAGCGTCCAGTTGTACCAGCCACTCGTCTACGTATGGGTGAAGTTCACCGTCGCGGTTGGAATAGCGAGGAATGGCCTCATGGCTGGCATTCATTTGAATGGCGGGGAACCATACATCGCCGTTTGGCCCCAGGTTGAACCCGTGGTGAGGGCGAAGGCGATGATAGATCCACAAGGGGGTCCCCAGGCTGTCAAGGCGGCCAATCCCCCGCCGGTGAAAGGATATCAGCAGGTTCTTGGGGGCCACCATACAGGTGGCGAAGGGGCGATTCAAGGGGCCTGCGTCAAAAGCCGTGGTGGTTTCTTCATCAAGCGACCAATGCCAAAGGACCGAGTCATTCCTTAGGTTGGTCCAGTCAAATTGCCAGCTACTTTTCTGGTATGTACCCAGTATAGCCATGAGATCGTACTCCAGGGCCTGAACCGATTTGGGACTGTCGGGCGTTGGGAAGTAGGTAGGAGGCGGAGAGGCCAAATTGCTGAGGACCTTCAAGGATACATGGGGAAAGGAGGAAAAGACTTGAATAGGTGTGGTCAGGGCCCCGAGGCGGTCTCCTCCCAGTGTCACATGGCGGACCATTCCACTCCACAGCGACAGCAGGCCCAGGGCCAGGAGGAACAGTGATATGTGGCGGGCTCTTTTCACGTGTTGTGAGATCGCTTTCGCTTATCTTCAGCAGTTGGCGAGTGTCATGAAACAGGCTAAAGCTAATAGATTCTTCTGGCGGAGGAAACCTTTTCTCTACTCCCCCTTTTTCATGTGTACCTTTTAGTACACGCAACATAGTTGGGAAGCCAGATACCGATGCAAAAAAAGGTCAAGGCAAAGCCGGTCCCGGCCAGGGTGAGGCCGTTGGCCATAGCGGTGGTCTGGGGCAAAAGATACGTTTTTTGGCTGAAGCCATGCGCTCTGTCCCCTTCGAACCAGCCCTCTATGCGATCCCACCGATTTCCATCGATTAGAGAACCTTTCTCCCCTCTGGCGGTTTAGGAGAAAGTGAAACAGCCCGCGGCTTTGGGAGATAAAAAACTGAAAGCCAGTGCACTGAGAGCCGCTTTTTCCTGCTGATCTTCGAAGGTATTTTTTGCTATGACCCTACGCTACGCGCTTACCGCTTCCCTCCTCGGTCTCGTGCTGCTCCTGGCCGCCTGCCGGCAGTACTTGCTCCCCCTCCAGCAAAGCGAGCCCGCCGGACCCGTGTACCGGGTCCTCCCCAGCCCGCAGGCCCAAGGCGGAGATCCCGAAGCGGGCCTGGCCTATCTGACTACCGGGGATTATGTTGGCGGAGGCTTTCCACTGGCGCTGTACGAAACCTACGAAGCCTACACTGATACCGTCCTCCGCCGGGACGGGGTCAATGCCCATATGCTGTTTTCTGACATTGCCTTTGCGGGGCCGGACAGCGTCATGCTGGTGAGTGGGAGCTGCTTTACCTGCCACGCTTCGACCTTCCGGGGCGAGGTGGTACTGGGTCTGGGCAACAGCTTCAGCGACTTTACCCAGTTTACCCCTATGCAAGGTCGGCTGCTCCCCTGGTTTATCCGGCGGAAGGTGGGGCGGAAATCTGATGAGTGGGCGGCCGCCGAACCCTACACCCGCTGGCTGCAGGGGGCTTTTCCCTGGTTTCTCACCGATCAGTACGGGGTCAATCCAGCCTTTCGGATGGAGGAAGGCTATGCTTCCCACCGCGATCCGGTGACCCTGGCCTATCAGAAGCAGCCGGTCATCGACCGCTTTCCCTACAACATCGCGTCGGACGTGCCGCCCCTCTGGCATGTGCGGAAAAAAGAAGCGCTCTATTACAACGGCATGGGCCGGGGCGACTTTACCAAACTCCTGATGCAGGCCAGCACCCTGGGGATTCCTGATACCACCGCGGCGCGTGCGGTGCAGCGCCGCTTCGTGGATGTACTGGCCTGGCTGGAGGCCCTGGAGCCGCCGGCGTATCCCGAGCCGGTAGACGCGGCGCAGGCCGCCCGGGGCGAGGCCATTTTTTCGGTCCACTGCGAAAAGTGTCACGGCACCTACGGCGCGCGCGAATCCTACCCCAACAAGATCGTGCCGCTGGATGAAGTGGGCACCGATCCGCTCTACGCCCAGTACTTCATGCAGGCCTCGGGCCTGCCGGATTGGTTCAACAAGAGCTGGTTTGCCCAGTCGCCGCCCGCCGCCCGGCTGCAGGCCTCGGCGGGCTATATGGCGCCACCACTCGATGGCGTATGGGCGACGGCGCCCTATCTGCACAATGGCTCGGTGCCTACCCTGGCAGCCCTGCTCGACAGCCGCCTGCGCCCGCGCTACTGGGCGCGGAGCGGTGACAGTGCCGCCTACGACCTGGCGGCGGTAGGCTGGCAGTACACGGAGCCCGACCAGCCCAAAGGGGACTATGTCTACGACACCACCCTGCCCGGGTACGGCAAGCAGGGCCATACCTTTGGAGATACGCTGAGCGCCAGCGAGCGGGCTGATCTGTTGGCCTATCTCAAGACCCTGTAGGAATTGGGGCCGGGATGTCAGGGGAAAGCGGGGCCGCCTGCGTCTTGCAGGCAGCGCGGCCTGGGTTCTGGTGAGGCCGCCAAGCAATCTGGCCCATGAAAGCTTTTCTCGACGCCGATTTCCTGCTGGAAAATGAAACGGCCCGGCGGTTGTACCATGACTACGCCCGGGACCTGCCCATCATTGACTATCATTGCCACCTGCCCCCGGCCGATATCGCCGGGGACCGCCGCTTTGCCAACCTGACCCGCATCTGGCTGGAGGGCGATCATTACAAATGGCGCGCGATGCGCGCGCGCGGGGTGCCCGAGGCCTATATCACCGGCGAAGCCGATGATTACGACAAGTTCGTGAAGTGGGCCGAGACGGTGCCTTATACCATGCGCAATCCGCTCTACCACTGGACCCACCTGGAGTTGCAGCGCTACTTTGGCATTGATACCCTGCTCAATGGCGACACGGCCCGCGAGATCTATGAGGCCTGTACCGCTAGGCTGCAGGAGCCGGGCTACACCACCCAGGGCCTACTGACCCGGATGCAGGTGGAGGTGGTGTGCACCACCGATGATCCTACCGATGACCTGACCCACCACCAGCAGGTGGCGGCTTCGGGTTTTTCGGTGCAAATGCGCCCGACCTTTCGGCCGGATAAGGCACTGGCTATCGAAAATCCGGAGACCTACCGGGTCTACCTGAAAAAGTTGGAAGCCGTAACCGGCTCCCGCCTGGAGCACTTCATTGACCTGCTCAATGCCCTGCAGCAGCGCGTGGATTTTTTTCACGCCCAAGGCTGCCGCTTATCTGACCACGGGCTGAACACCATGTATGCCCGGGACTTTACGGATGATGAGGTGAATTTCATCTTCCAGAAGGTATGCCTGGGTCACGTGCCCACGGAGGAGGAAGCGGAGAAGTTCAAGTCTTGCTTGCTGCTGCATCTGGGGGAAATGTATTACGAAAAGGGCTGGACCCAAC
>RFHL01001181.1 GCA_003696875.1 Bacteroidota bacterium
AGGTCCTGGCGGCTCTGCCTGAGGCGGCGCGTATGCGCGCCGTCGATGGGCTCCCGGTCTATTTTGAGCGCCGGCAGCGGCAGTGGTTTTACCAGGTGTTTCACCTGGTGCGCCTGATGGAGCGGCAGTGGCCGCACCAGCGCAAGCCCTATCCCGGTCGGGCGACCATCGGGCGGCTCGCCCCCAAGTGGGTAGGGGTGTCGCTCTACACCTCGGTCTATGAAACCCAGCCCGCCTGGAAGCGGGCCCTGGCCTTTATCCTCCCGGGGATTTTCTTCATGGGGTTGGGCTGGTACATAGGTACGCTGCCAAGCGTAGGCCCGACGTATAACTATAATTTCCCTCAGTATCAGGTGCCTATGCCTACAACCACTCCTTACCTGGATTCGCTGGTCACTCTGCCTTATCTGCATATGCTTGACAGCCTGCAGCGGCAAGCAGAACAGCAGATCCCTGCCGATAGCCTGGTGCCAGATACGAGCAGGTAAGGCTGAACCCAAAAATATCCTGTTTCTGGTTTGGGAAGGCATCCGGCTGCCTGATCCCCAGAGAAAAGGCGAAGCTTTCTGTAGGATTCTTACTCCAAGCAGACGGTGGGTTGCCTATCTGAGGAGATGGCGCAGCGGCCCTGGGAGCGCGTAATGAGGGCTTGAAAGGAGCTTATGATATTTTTGAAATGTTTTCTCCGTAAATAATTCCCTTTCCATCTATTTCTTGCATTCAGGAATCCTAATGTTAAAAGCTCGGCTATTTGATGTTTAGAAATAGCCGGGGCCATTGCTTTCTTTGGAAAAAGAATCGCTACCAAATCCAGGGTTGATGAAAGATGGATCATTTCTGCGGAATACAGCGGAGGCTTCCGAGTGGCGGGGCAGCCTGAACCCGGTGTCTTGGGCGGAAAAGGGTCAAGACGTTTTGGGGGAGGCCGAGCGGCTTGAGGCCTTGCAGGCGGAGCTGGAAAGCCTGGCCTATGCCATTTCGCATGACCTGCGGGCCTCGGCCCGGCGGGTATACGCCTTTTCTGAACTGCTCCGGGCGCCTCGCTCCCAGGAGGAAGGCGAAGAGCTTATGCTGGGCTTGCAGCAGGCAAGCTCCGAGCTCAGCCGGGATATGGATGCGATGCTGACCTACTCCCGCCTGGGGCGGGTCGAGTTGTTGAAGGAACCGGTTCAGCTAGGAGAGGTTACGGAAGCCGTTTTGGCCAAGTATCTGCCGGTGATCGAGACATTGGGAATCCGGGTCCGTCTCACGGCATTGCCTGCGATCCATACCGATGTGCCAATGCTGCGGCGACTGATCGATATCCTGGTAGATAATGCCCTGAAGGCTATGAGCCGTCAGGCAGGGGGGGAATTGTGGATTCGGGGGGGGCACCGTCGGGATGGGGTCAGCCTGGAGGTGATGGATACAGGGATCGGTTTTGAGCCAGACATGGCGCCCCAACTGTTTCGGATGTTTCGCCGCTTGCATACCCCGCAAGAATTCCCGGTGGGGAGTGGCTGTGGGCTGGCCTTTGCGCGGCGGATTTGCCAGCGCCTGGGGGGGACGATTCATGCCTTTGGCGCCCCCGGTCAGGGGGCTCACTTCCGTCTGTGGCTTCCGGCACAGCCGGGACTCTGAGCAAAGCCCTTCGCTTTGCCTCCGATCAGCCTCTGCCTTTGGGCGGAGGCTGATCGCTTTGGCCTCCAGTGTAGGCTCGGATGGATTTCCTGTGCTGTTTTTTATACACATAGCAGTTGGTTCCCTCCTTTTTTGTAATTTATGCTATTGATTGAAGGTGGATGTTCCATTGTGTTTTCTTGATACAGCCTAGTTTATTTATATGTCTGCTCCAGAGACGTCCACGAAGCCTGATTTTCCCGTCGTCGGGATTGGGGCATCAGCAGGGGGCCTTCGTGCGATAGAGCGAATGCTGAAGCATCTTCCTGCCGATACGGGGATGGCTTTTGTCATTGTGCAGCACCTGTCCCCCAAGTACAAGAGCCTCATGCAGGATATCCTCACCAAGGATACCTCCATGCCGGTTCTGATGGCGGAGTCGGGCATGGCGGTGGAGCCTGATCACATCTATCTGATCCCTCCCGCCCGGAATCTGACCATCAAGGACTATCGTCTTGAGCTGACAACGCAGAGTGAGGACCGGGTGCCTCCTTTTGTGATCGACTTGTTTTTTCACGCCCTGGGGAATGATGTGGGGGCCAAGTCTATAGGGATTATCCTCTCAGGCACCGGCTCAGATGGTTCTCGGGGCATCCGGACCATCAAGGAAGCCGGCGGGACGGTGATCGTACAGGCCCCCCAGAGTAGCGAGTTTGATGGCATGACCATCAGCGCCATCCGCACCCATCTGGCCGACTTTGTGTTGGCACCGGCGGATATTGCCAAGCAATTGGTGCAGCTCGCTAAGGCCTGGAGTAGCCAGGAAGTTCAGGATAATTCCGAAACGGAAACGACCACGGTCCAAGAGGGAGAGCCCACCCCCCTCAGTCCGGTAGACCAGACCCTCGTCAATCAAATCCTGCGCCTGGTGCAGCGGAGCTTTGGGACGGACTTCAGCCTATACAAGCCCGCCACCATCATCCGCCGGATGGATAAGGCCATCAAGGCCCGGCAACTGGAGTCCTATCAGGCCTATTATGAAGGGATGGTCAAGTATCCGGAGTGGCGGAGAGAGCTCTTTCACGAAATGCTCATCGGTGTGACAAGCTTCTTCCGGGACAAAGAGGCCTTTGAAATCCTGGAACAGAAGGTCATCCCCGATCTGCTGGAAGGGCATACGTTTAATGAGGAGGTTCGAATCTGGGTATGTGGTTGCTCGACGGGGGAAGAAGCCTACTCCGTAGCCATGCTGCTACGGGAGTATGGGGAAACGCACAACCTCTTTCCCAAGTTCAAGATTCTGGCGACCGATATTAACGATAAGTCCTTGGCGTTTGCCAGCAGAGGGGAATATGAGGCGGAGGCCCTCGAGGGACTTTCTCCAGCTCGAAAAGAGCGCTTCTTCCGTCGTAATCGGGCGGGAAACTATGAGATCAAAAAAAAACTGCGGGACCGCATCATTTTTGCCCGCAATGACGCCACCCAGGACCCGCCCTTCATCAACCTGGACCTCGTCCTCTGTCGCAATCTGCTGATTTACTTGCAACCTTCCATCCAGCGGCGCCTATTGATGAATTTCCATTTTGGGCTCCGGACCGATGGGTACCTGATCCTGGGGGCTTCGGAAAATGTGCTGGACATGCAGCGGCACTTTGTGCCTGTTTCGGAGCGCTGGAAGGTCTTTCAGGCCAAGGGAGCCCACATTGGCGGGCGACAAACCTATACCGCTAAACAGGGGGGGCCGGAGCCCCGAAGTGTCACCCGGGAACAGGCCTTGTCCCATGCTTTTGCCTTTCGCAAGCGCGGCTCCGGGACCAATATCCGGGGACGCCTGCAGGAGATGAAGCCCAAGCTCAATTACTCCAAGTTGCTGCTGCGGCACTATGCGCCCGCCTCGATCCTCCTGGACTGGGAGTATCACCTGTTGCTGCTTTCCGGTCATGCCCATGAGTACCTGACGCTGCCCAAATCCGAGCCCAGCACCAATGTGTTTGACATGATCTCCACCCACGTGGGGATCATCCTCCGGGATGCCTGGGACCTGCTCAAAAAGGATCCGATCAAGCCACTGGTTTACAACAATGTTGACCTGGAGCGTCGGGGAAAATCCACTATATGCAAGCTCCTATTTCAGACGATTCCCGCCGCTGATGATGAGCTGCTTGTCCTCATAGAAATTCAGGAGCAGGACCGTCCTGCGAAGCCAGAGCCCCCTCAGCGATTGCTGGGGGAGCTGTCCGAAGGCGTGGAGGGAATCATCCGGGGCCTGCAGGAAGACCTGCATCTGGCCGAGATGGAGGTGCAAAATGTCATGGAGGAACTGGAAACCTCCAACGAAGAGCTCCAGGCCTCCAATGAGGAACTCCTGGCCTCCAACGAAGAGCTGCAAAGCACCAATGAGGAACTTCAGTCCCTCAACGAGGAGCTGCATACCGTCAATACCGAGCTGCAAACCCGTAATGAGCAGATTACCGAGGCCAAGGCTACCATCGACAAGATGCTCCAGAGTACGCAGTTGGGGACGCTGTTCTTGGATGAAGAGATGCGGGTCCGGCTCTTTACGGTGAGTGTTCGGGACATCTTTCCGCTTACCGAGCAAGACATGGGGCGCCCCATCACCCAGTTTGCCAACCGGCTGGAGTACCCCAACCTTATCGAAGATACGCAGCGTGTTCTGGGCAGCGGAGAGATCATCCAACATGAGAGCCGCCATCAAGATGGCCGCTGGTTTTTGGTCCGGCATACCCCCTTTCGCAAGGAGCCCGACCTCGTCGGGGGGGTGGTCCTGACCTTCATGGATGTAACCGAACGACGCATGATGGAGGCTTCTCTGGCCCAGAACGAACAGCTGTTTCGCTCCATCGTCGAGACGACCAATGACCGCATTTCCGTCATTTCTCCGGGGGGGAAACTGCTGTTTGCGAACTGGACCGAGGAAGAGGACATCATCGGCTCCTCTTATTTCCTCCATATCACGGCCGAGAGCCTGGAGCTCGCCAAGGAGGTGATACAGAAGGTCGTTTCTGAAAAGGTGAGCCATAGCTTTATCGCCCAGGTTCGAAATAGCGCTGGCAAGGAGCGCTGGTATTCCAAAAACCTGACCCCTCTGCTTGATGATGGGGAGGTCGCTCGCATTGCCATCGTGGGACGGGATATCACTTCCCAAGTGGAGATGTCTAGCATCTTGGGTTCACAGGTGGCTACCTTTCAGGAGTTTATGGACCAGAGCCCCATGCTTGCCTGGATCAAGGACGACAAGTTTCGCTATGTGTATGTGAACCGTGCTTACCGGGACAACATTGAGATCAAGGCCAAAGACTTTATCGGCCATACCGACTTTGACCTGTATGAAGAAGACATCGCCCTGCAGTACCGCGACAACGACAAGCTGGTTCTGGAGGGGGGCAAGGTCCTGTATGCCTACGAAAATGTGCGGCAGCCTGACCAGCATTTTGAGCACATGATTTCCATGAAGTTTCCGCTCTTTGTGGAAACCAACAAGGCCTTCATAGCCGGCATAGGGGTGGACATCTCTGACCTCAAGCGCTCCGAGCTCTCGGCAGTGGAGGCCCGTGGGGAGATGGAGCGGCTGGTCAATGCTCGCACCGAAAAAGTGCAGCAGGCTTCGGAGGAGTTGAAATCCCTGACCCGTGCCATCGCGCACGACTTACACCCCCCTATTGAGGCCATTATTCAGGCGGCTAACGTTTTGCAGGAGCAAGCCTCTTCCGGGAACAAACCAGCCAAAATTATTCAGAATCAGGCCCAGCGAATGAGGGATCTGGTACAAAGCCTGCACCATTTTGTTCGTCTGGACCAGGTCGCTCTGACGGAATCACAGATCGATATGAAGGCCCTGATGGCTGAGTGTTATGAGGGCCTTGCCTACCTGTACGAAGGTCGGAAGGTGGGTTGGCAGCTCGGAGATATGCCTGATATTACGGGCGACAAAACCTTGCTTTATCAGGTAATTACCAACCTCCTGAGCAATGCCCTGAAATTTGGCCAATCTGACCGGGACCTGGAAATTGCCGCCGGAGGAGAAGCCCTCCCCGAGGAAGGCATGATACGATACTGGATCAAAGACAATGGCCGGGGGATTCCGGCCGGGGAGGAAGACAAAGCCTTTGGGATGTTTGAGCGCCTTGGTACGGGAGACGACATCCCCGGGCATGGCATTGGGCTCTCCACCGTGAGGCGCGCTATAGAGATGCTCGGCGGCAGGGTCTGGATCGAATCAGAGTCTGGAGTGGGGACTACGGTTTTCTTTGTCTTGCCTTATCTGCCCGAAACCTGAGCCCCCGGGAGTCCAGGCCTCCCAGCCTCAGTACACCAGCAGGCGCGGTTCCGTCATCTCGGCCATGGCATAGCGCAGGCCTTCCCGGCCCAGACCCGAGTCCTTGACCCCGCCATAGGGCATGGGGTCCACCCGGAAGCCCGGGACATCGTTGATGATCACCGCGCCCACCTCCAGGCGCGCATGCGCCTGCTGTATGTGGGCCAGCCGCCCGGTAAATACCCCCGCCTGCAGGCCAAATCGGCTGTCGTTGATCGCGGCCAGCCCGGCCGCAAAGTCTGGGACCGATTCCAGGACGGCCACCGGCCCGAAGATCTCTTCGTCCCGTACTTTCATGCCGGTACGGGTGTCCGTGAGCAGGGTAGGGGCGTAGAGCCGTCGCCTTTCGCTGAGCAGGGCGCCTCCGGCCAGACAACGCGCGCCTTCAGCGGTCGCTTCCTGCACCCAGTCAGATACTCGACGCAGGTGTTGCAGATCAATGAGCGGCCCCACGGTGGTGGTCGCATCGGCCGGGTCGCCCACCGAGAGCGCTTCGATCTCGCGGAGGAGCAGCGCCTCAAAGCGATCGCGTACCGCTTCGACCACGAAAATTCGTTGCGTCGAGATGCAGATTTGGCCCGCATACAGATAGGCCCCCACCGCCACCCGGCGGGCGGCCGCCGGCAGATCGGTATCGTCATCGATCAGCACGGCGGCATTGCCGCCCAGTTCCAGCGCCACACGTTTCCGGCCACTGAGTTCCTTCAGGTGCCAGCCTACGGCTGGGCTGCCGGTAAAGGAAAGCATCCTCAGGCGTGGATCGCGCACCATGGCCTCCGCCACGGCGTTTTTGGCCAGGATTACCTGCACCGCCCCGGCGGGCAGATCGGTGTCTGCCAGCAGGCCTGCCAGCGCCAGCGCCGTCAAGGGCGCGTAGGGCGAAGGCTTGAGCAGGATGCTGTTGCCCACCGCCAGGGCCGGGGCCAGCTTGTGCAGGGCCAGATTCAGGGGAAAGTTGAACGGCGAAATCGCCGCCACCGGCCCCACCGGTACCCGCCGGGTGAAGGCTGTGCGTCCGATGCCCACGCCATAGTCGATGTTGACAACCTCCCCGGCCATCCGTACCGCCTCCGCGGCCGCCGTACGCAGTGTCAGCAGCCCCCGCGTCACCTCTCCCCGGGCGTAGCCGATCGGCTTGCCCGCCTCGGCGCAGATCAGCTGCGCAAAGGCCTCCTGCTGCGCTTCCAGGCGCTCGGCCAGCGTCTCCAATACCGCCTGCCGGCGCCCCGCCGGCCAGATCCGGTAGGTCTCAAATCCCCGCACCGAGGCCGCAATGGCGGCCTCCATGTCAGCCCCATCCGCCAGACTCACCTCGCCGAGGAGGGTTTGGTGGTACTTGTCATGGACGGGTAAGCGGCCGCCCCGGCCGGGCCGCCATTGGCCGGCTATATACAGCTCGCCCCGGATCAGGGACGTATAGGTGTCAGAATCTGCCATGCCCAAAAGGTGCAGGAAAAATGAGTGTGAAGCAAGGGGAATCCTGCCAGGGCGCCTGCTTATCCCGGAGGCGGATCATAGGATCCGTTTCGTTAGTCCGGGACTGCGATGAAAAAAGCCGCCACAAGGATTCAAAACCCTTATGACGGCTGTACATCAGGTGAGCGCTTGGGTCAGCGCGCCGCTTCGGCTTCGTAGGCCTCCAGGGGCGGGCAGGTGCAGACCACGTTGCGGTCGCCGTAGGTGTTGTTTACCCGGCCTACGGCCGGCCAGAACTTGTGCGCGTGCAGCGAGGGCACCGGGTAGGCCGCCTTTTGGCGGCCGTAGGGGCGCGTCCACTGGTCGGCGGTGATGACCGCCAGCGTATGTGGGGCGTGCTTCAGCACGTTGTCCTCGGCATCGGCTTCGCCTCGCTCCACCTCGGCGACTTCCTCCCGGATGCTGATCATGGCCTCGACAAAGCGGTCCAGCTCCTCACGGGGCTCGCTTTCGGTAGGCTCGATCATAATGGTGCCTGGTACGGGCCAGGAGACCGTCGGAGCGTGAAAGCCGTAGTCGATCAGGCGCTTGGTGACGTCGTCCACTTCCAGGCCGGCCTTCTTGAAGGGCCGCAGGTCGAGGATGAACTCGTGGGCCACCCGGCCCTCCGGTCCTTGGAACAGCACCGGATAATGCGTCTCCAGGCGGGCTTTCAGGTAGTTGGCATTCAGGATGGCGTATTCCGAGGCAGCCTGGGCGCCGGCGCTCCCCAGCAACTGCAGGTAGCCGTACGAGATCAGCAGGATGCTCGCGCTA
>RFHL01001182.1 GCA_003696875.1 Bacteroidota bacterium
GACCTGGGTGAGGCGCGAGCGCTGATTGGGAGCCTTGCTGCGCTGGTCGCGGTGAAAGGTGATGGCAAAGCGGTGGGCCTCGTTTCGGAGCTGCTGCACCAGCTGCAGGGCCGGGCTGCGCTTGTCGATGTGGAGCGGGATGGGGTCGCCGACGGCGTAGATTTCTTCCAGCCGCTTGGCGATGCCCACCAGCGGGATCTTGTCCAGCAGGCCCAGTTCCCGCAGCGCCTCGGCGGCGCTGCTGAGCTGTCCTTTGCCTCCATCGATGATGATGAGTTTGGGCAGCGGCTGCGCCTCGGCCACGAGGCGCTTATAGCGACGGGTGACGATCTCCGTCATGGAGGCAAAGTCATTGGGGCCCTCGACGGTCTTGATCTTGAAGTGGCGGTAGTCCCGCTTGGCCGGCTTGCCGTCCTTGAAGACGACCACCGAGGCCACCGGGGCGCTGCCCTGGAAGTTGGAGTTGTCAAAGCACTCGATGTGGTCGGGCAGCTCGGGCAGGCGCAGGGCCTCCTGCAGGGCCTCCATCATCACCTCGCCCGGCGTGCGCCGGGTGCGGAAGGTCTGCTTGTAGAGCTTCTCGGTGAGCAGGGTGCGGCAGTTCTTGAGCGAAAGATCCACCAGATGCTTCTTGTCGCCCCGCTGCGGATAGGTGAAGCGCAGCCCTTCGGGCCATTCGTCTTCCGGAACTTCTACATGGGTGACGATCTCGGCAAAGAGCTCCTCATCGGCCATCATGCGACCGAGGGTCGCGAGGAGAATCTCTTTGTCTTCTTCCTCATGCTTGCGCCGGAACTCCCAGGCGTGGGTCTGCACGATGGCGCCGTTCAGCACCTTGAAGTGGTTCACCACGGCGAGCTCTTCTTCGGAGTCGATGGTGAATACCTCCAGGTCGCCGATTTTCTCCGACACCACCGTGGTCTTTTGCTTGTAGGCTCGCACCTTCTCGATGCGCTGCCGGTAAAATTCGGCTTTCTCAAAGGCAAATTCGTCTGCGGCGGCTTTCATCTTCTCTTCCAGCCCCCGCAGCACCGGCCCCAGATTGCCCTTCAGGATGTGGCGCACCTGATCAATGCCTTCCATATACTCAGCTTCGGAGACCAGGCCCTCACAGGGGCCGGCACAGTTGCCGATCTGGTACTCCAGACAGCGCTTGAACTTGCCCGCTCGAATGTTGCTTTCGGAGAGATGGTAGGAGCAGGTACGCAGGTAGATAAAGCCCCGGATGAGGTTGAGGATGGCCTTCATGGCCATCACATTGGGGTAAGGGCCGTAATACGTCGAGCCGTCGTCGAGCTTGGTGCGGGTGGCAAATACCCGGGGAAAGCGCTCCTTCTTGATGCAGATGTAGGGATAGGTCTTGCCGTCCTTGAGCAGGATGTTGTAGCGTGGCTGATACTGCTTGATCAGGTTGTTTTCCAGCACCAGAGCCTCGATTTCGCTATGCACCACCGTATAGGCGATGTCGTCGATGCGGGCTACCATATGCCGGATGCGGTAGCTATGCTGCTGGCTGGAGGTGAAGTAGCTGCTGACCCGCTTGCGCAGGCTCTTGGCCTTGCCGATGTAGATGATTTTGCCCTTTTTGTTCAGGTAGCGATATACCCCCGGCTCGTCGGGGAGCTGGCGCACTTTTTCGATCAGTTCGTCGCGGTGAGACATGGGTAGAGGCTATCCGATAGCTGGGCAGGGATACGCTTAACGACGCAGGGGGTTCTTGGGTTTGGTCGCGCGAAAGTTCTTGAGGTAAAAGGGCTCAAAGGTGACGAGGTCTTTGACCTGTCCCTGCTCCCAGGCCCGCTGCAACAGCCGACCCGCCCCGCGGGCCGAGGCGTAGATACCCGGCAGGACCAGAGCATGGGCTTGCCCGGTGAGCAGCGGCTCGCATTTGGCGGCACCATCTCCCACAAAGAGGCAGGTTCCCGCCGCCAGCGCCTCGGCAAAAGTTGCCTCGTCTACCACCTCCGCACGTACCGGCGCGCATCATCCCCCTCATTGACGCCCGGCGCATGGAGGTCTACACCGCAACCTACGATGCCGACCTGACGGAGCGCGCGCCGGTACGTGCGGAGGTGGTAGACGAGGCAACTTTTGCCGAGGCGCTGGCGGCGGGAACC
>RFHL01001183.1 GCA_003696875.1 Bacteroidota bacterium
CAGTTGGCGCGTACACAACAGCTTGTCTCCCAGCAAGCAGAGACGACCGAGGCCCTGGAAAATCTGGAAACTGAAGTCGCCTTGCAGCAGCAGGAAATTCTCCGGGCTGAACGGCAACTGGAGACCGGTCGCCGGCGACTGGCTGAGCTGCAGGCAGCTCGGGCGAGTGTGCAGGCCCAGGCTGGTCAGGCTGAGCTGCGGGCGCCCATGGCAGGGACGGTCCTCAGTATCGCCCGCCACGCGGGCGAGGCCGCGCCCGCCCTGTCTGGCCTGATCGATTTTGCCCCGGCCGGGGATCTGGTGGTCCGGGCCGAGATCGATGAACTGTTTGCGCCGGAGGTGCAGCCCGGCATGCCGGTGACGGTGCGCCGGCTGGACACCCGCGCCCCGCTGGCGCGGGGGGAGGTGGTTTTTGCCGCGGCCTACCTGCAGCGCAAATCCCTCTTCGCCGGCACCGCCGGCGAGCAGGAAGACCGCCGCGTGCAGGAAGTGACCGTACGCCTGGAGCCCGGTAGCGAACTCCTGTACAACAGCCGGGTAGAGGTGGTGATTGAAACCCGCTAGTTTTTTTCCTCGCCCTTCTGATTTTTTACTTATGCTAAAAGCAGCTTACCGCTTTATTCGATTTGACCGGGCCAAGAGCATTGGGGTGGTGATCGGCATTGTCATCAGTACCTTTCTCATTGGCCAGAACCTGGGGGTTTTCATCTTTTTGACCGGCTTGATGAAGGGCCTCGTCGAAAGCGCGGATGCAGATGTCTGGGTGGTGGACAACCGTACCCAGAATGTGAACGCCCTGAGCACGCTGGATGTGCGCAAGTTGTTTGAAATCAAGAGTGTACCGGGTGTGGCCAAGGCCTCTCCAGTGGTGATCGCCAACGGCCAGGCTGAGTTTGCCGATGGTTCCAGTGCCGGGGTGTTGCTGGTGGGCTCTACGGGGCCGGACTTTCCGGCGGGCCCCCCCGTTGGGCGTATCATCGCCGGAGACCGGCAGGCTTTGTTGCGCTACGATCGGGTGAGCGCCGATGTGTTTGAAGAGGGCAATTTTGCCGGGCCGGGTTCCAGCTCGGTGGGGACTATCTTCGAAATAAACGGCAAGCGAGCCGAAATAGCCGTGCAGACCAAAGGCGTCCGCGGCTTTGCCGGCAGCTTTTTGTTTACCACCTTGGAGCGGGCCCGCTATTACGGCAACCTGCCCAATACCGCGATCAGCGCGGTCCTGATCGACGTTGCGCCGGGCTATAGCCCGGCGGCCGTGAGTGACGAGGTCAATGCCCGGGTATTTGGGGTGCGCGCCTGGCCCGCCGAGGAGCTGGCGGCCAGTACCGTCAACAGCATCCTCGCCAATAGTGGCATTGGGGCGAGTACCGGGACCTTGATTGTGTTTGCCATCATCTCCGGCTTTTTCATTATCGGCCTCACGATGTACTCTTCCGCGCTGGACCGGATCAAGGATTACGGTACCCTCAAGGCTATCGGGGCCAGCGACGGCTATATACGGGGCCTGATCCTCTCTCAGGCCGGCATCTTTGCCCTGGTTGGGTTTGTCATCGGCTATGCCCTCCTGGAGGGCTTCAAGCGCGGGGCTAGCCGTACCGGTCTGGTCTTTGACTTTGAGTGGTATGTGGTGTTGGGAATCTTTCTCATCGCCCTGTTTATCTCGCTCTTTGGGGCGGTTTTTGCCCTGCGACGCATCAGCAATTTGGAACCTGCCGCGGTTTTCCGTTGATCAGAATGAACAATACTTTGCTTTTCAAGACCTATGCCATGCGAATTGTATTGATATACCTGGGGCTCATCGGGAGCCTGCTGGGCTTGCCCGTCAGCGGTCAGGCGCAGGGTCTTTCCCTCGATGCCGCCCTGACCGAGGCCGTAAGTCAGCGGCCTGACCTTCAGGTTTTTGCCCTCCAGATCGCTCAAAAAGAAGCAGCCATTCGAAAACTACAGGTGGACTATCTGCCCCAGGTCCGTGGCGATGCCCAGGTTCGCTACAATTTTATCAACCCGGTATCGGTGCTGCCGGCCAACATTTTTAACCCCGACTTACCGGAGGACGAGCTGGTGGCGGTGCAGTTTGGGACCAACTGGGCTTACAGCGCGGGCCTTACCCTGACGCAGCCCCTGTTCGACCCGAGCATCGGGTACCGCATCCAGCGCGAAGCGCTGTCTCAGCAACAGCTGGGCCTTCAAGCCCAGGATGCTGAGTCCCGCATCCTCGCGGCGGTCACCGAAGCATATTATGGGGTGCTTCTGGGCGAAGGTGAGATTGAGCAAGCCCGGGCCGATAGCCTCCGGGCTGCTACGGTCTACCGCGATCTGGTCGCTGCCGAGGCTGAGGGGCGGGCCTTGCCCGCCGATGTTGCCCAGGCCCGCCTGGGGGTGCGCCAGGCCAGCCTGCAGCTGGCCCGGGCCCAACACAACCTGCAGACCCTGCGCGAGCTCCTGCTCACCCGCATGGGGCGCCCGCTGGAGGGCGCTTCTACCCTCGACCTGACCACCAGCCTTGAGGAGCTGCTGACCAGCCTGGAGGCGGGGCAGTCGCCCCTCATGACCGGTGCTGACCGCATCGAATGGGAGCAGCTGCGCCTGCAGCAGCGGGAACTGGAGCTCGACCGTCAGATTCAGCGGCGGAGCCGCTGGCCGCAGCTTTCGCTTACAGGCTACCTGGGTGCCAACCACTTCTCCAACCAGTTCGAGCCCTTTCGGGCTGATCAGTGGTCTGGTTCCAGC
>RFHL01001184.1 GCA_003696875.1 Bacteroidota bacterium
GCCCGCCGCTGGGCGGCCGACCGCGTAGCGGTCGCACCTTTGTAGCCACGGCCAGGATTTCCGACGACCCCAGAGGGGTCGGACTAAGGGGCTACAAAGTACTGATCTCGGCCGAGGCCAGGATCGGCTGGTTGTCGTTCAGGGCCCAGAAGCGATCGCCATCCCGGCTGATCGCATAACGAATCGCCTCTTCTCATCATGGTTCATTGCCCACAAAATAGGGGAAAAGGAGCCGGCAAAGGCCTGCTCGTCGTTGAAGCCATCACGGCCTGTTTGAATCAGAAATAGTCCCAGGATTAGGCTATACCATGGGGAAAATGATCGCCAAAATGTCCGCATGCGTGTATTTGAAATCCAGACTGATCAGGGGCCATTGTGGGTAAGGTAGCGAAATTCTCCATCCGTTCTACCCCTCATCGCAGCACCGTAATCGTCCGGCGCTGCACCCGGGCCTGCCCGTCGAGCAGGCGGTAGCGGAGCACGCACACGTACACCCCCTCCGGAACGGGCTGCCCCCGGCGGCCCAGACCGTCCCAGCTGAGCTGGGGGATCGGCCCGGGACCCTCGGCGGCGTAGGCGAGCCGCCCCCAACGAGAATACACCTCAAAGCCCTGCACCGAGCCCACTTCGGGCCCGAGCAGGATGTGGTACAGATCGTTGATGCCGTCGCCATTGGGGGAAAAGGCCGTGGGCAGAAATACCCGCTCGACTACCCGGACGTGCAGATCCAGCGAGGCCGTCGCCGCGCAGCCCAGGCTGTCCCGGACCGTGACCATATAGCCCTGCGAACGCAGGGGCTGGATCAGATCAGGGTCCAGGCAATCCCGACAGCTGACAAAGCTGTCGGGGGTCCATCGCACCTGTGCGATCGCGGCAGGATCGCGGTTCGTCTCGATGGTCAGGGTAGTCGATTCGCCCAGCTCAAGTTCCACCTCCCGGGGGAGGGTCACCTCCAGCGGGGGCAGGCTTTCTATTTGGATCACCGTATCGGCTTCGCAGCCGATGCCATCGGTAAGCGAAATCGTGTAAGGCCCGGCCGGCAGACCACTCAAGTCCGGAGGACTGTCATAGCGCAGGCCGTTGACTGTCCAGGTCCAGGGCGCGATGCCGGCGGTGGGGGGAGAAAAGCGCAAAAAGCCGGTTTCGGCCCCGGCACATACCTGCGGGCTGTAGGCCAGCTCGATGGGCAAGGCAATCGGACTTGGCACCTCCACAGAATCTTCCCACACACAAAACTGGGCCACCGTGATCAGAAACACCCAACCGCCCTCCGAAACCGGCAGGCTCGGCTGGTTGCTGCCACCAGACCAGAGGTAGCTCACCCCGGGCAAAACTTCCGCTTCCAGCACCACTTCTTCTCCCACACAAAAAGGCCCGATCTGATCAAAATTGGTGGCGGGCTTGTCGATGGCCGTGACCTGATAGCGCACGGTACTGTCGCAGCCGGTTCTGGCAATCAGCCGCTCGACCACCAGGGTATCCTCCAGGATGCGCACCCCCGCCACCTGGGCTTGTTCGCACACCACCACGGCCGTATCGATGGTCACGTCAAAGAAGGGCAGCATCTCCAGGTCCAGGTAGACGATGGAGTCGCAGCCCAGAGCGCTCACAAGGGTATCGACATAAAAGCCGGTCTGGTCATAGACCTGCCCACCGACCGGCACTGTCTCGCCCTGGCAGAGCAGGGTATCGATGAAGGTTTCCGCCACCGGATAGACCGTCACATCCAGCCGCAACAGGCTGTCACAGCCCAGGCTTGAGACCAGGCTATCGGTGTAGCGCCCCGGCTGGGCGATCCGTCGCCCCCGCCAGGAAAGCGTGTCCCCGGCACAGAGGGTTGCCAATTCTTCGGTCAGGAAATAGGAGCAGCCCTCCGCATTGACCGGCAGGCCGGAGGGCGAGAGCCAGCAGCGGTCCTCGGCGTCAGGCACGCCGTCGTTGTCGCTGTCGATGGCCGGATCGGCCGTGAGCAGCAGGCCGCCCGGCCCGCCGGTATTCCGGATTTCCAGCGTCAGGGTATTGGTACCGGAGCGAAGCCTGAATTCAGTGTGAAGGTAAGTCCGGTAC
>RFHL01001185.1 GCA_003696875.1 Bacteroidota bacterium
CCCAAGGCATCGCGGAGAACTCTTTTCCCTGCGATTACAGCCAAGCGGAAATTTCTGACACGCTATATTAACAGGAAATGTAGGGTGCGTTAGGGCGCCAGCCCGTAACGCACCGCACCATAGACCCTGGCCGCAAAGTCGGGCTGCGGATACTCTTTCCTTGATAGGCTGGATCGTTTCTCCCCCAAGTGTGAGATCCATCAAATCGGCCGCGGAGTGACGACCATGGAGGGGCGCTTTCGCATCGGCACGTCCGGTTGGATCTATAAGCATTGGCGCGGGGTCTTCTACCCCGAAGGGCTGGCCCAAGGCAAATGGCTGGAGCATTACGGCTTGCGGTTCGACACCGTGGAATGTAACGCCACCTTCTATCGGCTGCCCCAGGAAAAGACCTTCAGCAATTGGAAAGAGCGAACCCCGGAAGGCTTCTGCTGGACGCTCAAGGCTCCGCGGGTGATCACTCACTACCGCAAGCTCCGGGATGTGGCCGAACCCCTTAAGAATTTCTTGCTGCGCGCCCGGCTCTTGGGAGCAAAACTCGGCCCCGTCTTGTTCCAGCTGCCACCGAACCTGCACTACGACGCCGGGCTGTTTGACGATTTTGCCGCCCTGCTGGGCGAGGTGCGCCTCCCGGTGGTGGAAGTGCGCCATGGCTCGTGGCTCTGCGATCGGTTCTTCAGCCAGCTCCAGGCCCGGAGCATCGCCTTTTGCATCTCCGATACCGCCGGCCGCTATCCATACCACGAAGCCGTCACGGCCCCGTTCGTCTACATCCGCCTGCACGGCTCGAGGAAGCTGTACGCCTCCAGGTACACCGAATCCGAACTCGACCGGTGGGCGGAAAAGATCCTCGGCTGGAACCTTCCCACCTACGTCTACTTCGACAACGATTTCGAGGGCCACGCGGTAATGAACGCGCAGGAACTGAAAGCGCGGCTGGGGCGGTAGAGTTCATCCGGAAAGGCGATGCCCCATGCTTGCCAAACAAAAATGGACATGGAAGACTCTGGCTGTTCCCCGTGAGCGGCGACAGCGCCCCATAACCTGGTGAGACTCCATGCCCATCGCCCCTAAGAGCTTGTCCGAGAACGGGGTACCTGGCACCGTAGGGTGCGTTAGGGCGTCAGCCCGTAACGCACCACCAGCCGTGCTGGGAGCTTGTCCGAAAACTCGATTCTTGGCGATTTGGACAACATAAATTCAGATACTTGCGCTGCCGTAAACCCCCAAAATTAGTATTCTCGGACAGCCTCCCAGCCTCCATACCTCCATGCCCCCAGTGCAAGGAATCATAAGTAACTGTCAATAATGTAGAAATCAAAGCCGGACACGATCTCATGTTTCTGCCACTCTAGAGTCGA
>RFHL01001186.1 GCA_003696875.1 Bacteroidota bacterium
AGGCGAGACCATCATACAGATCTCGCCTCACGCTTCTCGGCTCTGGCTATCTCAATTCGCCAGCGTAAACCGGATCTGCACCCCTCCACTGGTAAAGACCGTGTAGTAGGCATTGGAGGTGTAGGGGGCGTTCACGTTGCGCTCAAAGAAGAGCTTGACGTTCAGGCGGGTATTGACCACATAGTCGATGGAGGGCGAAATGATCAGATTTCGGCTCCCGCGGGTAAAGGTCGGCGGCAGGGTACCCGAAGTCCCGGCAGGGGACAAGGTCCGGTTCAGTTCCTTGGTGTCGCGCAGGGTCATCCGGAACTGGAAGTTGGCGCTGTTCTTAAGGTTAATGTCCTTCCCAAAGAGACGGAAGTTCAGGTTGACCTTGTCCTTACGATAACCCACCATGACGGCAATGTCCTGGTTACGCATCTCCACGAGCTGCAGGCTGCCCACGTTCAAGGTCATCTGCCGGCCCATCTTGTAATCGATCTGCCCGGTAGCGCCGTTCTTGAGGGTCATGTTGATACCCAGCAGGGGCGCAAATTGCTCGGAGATCTGTACAGCCTGAATGTTGTCGCGGGCATAATAATCCTGAACCTCGACCCCGGTCACGGGGTCGGTGGTGACGAAGTTGGGCTGGTCGGCATAGCCGTCCATATTCAGGTCCAGGAAGTTGAGGTTGTTGTTAAAGGTCCCCACGGAGTAGGTCCCGCGATAGCTGTGCTTGATGGTAACCGAGTTGAAGTACTGCTTCAGGAAAGGCAAGCTGGACAGGCCGTTGTAGTTCAGGTTCCAGTTGGGAAGCGGGATGTTGGGAAAACTCCCCAGCACGATCTGGTCGGCACCCACCACCCCGTAGGCGGCGAGCATAGAGGTGATCAGCACATCCTGGTTGGTCCCCAGATAGCCGTTTCGGTAACCGCCTTCGACCAGCGTAAAGTCCTGCTGGGTTTTGGGGTTTTCCTCGGCGTAGCGGCGGGAAATGACCTGCCGCACGTTAGAGAATTTTTCGAAATTGCGCGACTCTGGATTGTCAACTGTGATCCGCTCAAAGGCCGTCCCGGCAAAGATGTAGGACATGCTAAAGGTCCCGTTTCTCAGCGGGTCAAAGGCCCGGAAGTCGTCCGTCACCGGATCGAAGCGGAAGAATTCGCTCTCACTCTGGCTAAAGCTCCGGTTAGCCGAAAGGTCGATGCGGAAGCCCTTGAACAGCTCGACCGAGGTACGGGCGGTGAGGTTGTCCGAGGAATTGCGCATAAAGAGGTTGGTGAGCAGGGTATCCCGCGTCAGCCAGCCGTTTTCGGCGGCCTGCGCCCGGATGTCGCGCTGGCTCCCAAAGATGAAGCCGGTCGTCGGGGGAGCCAAGGGGCTGCGCCGCCCACTCGTGGTGTCGACATAGCCCCAGTCCAGCCCGAAGTTGTCGGTCTTGGGCAGGTATCCCGGCAGCACGGTGCTGTTGTTTTGGGTGTAGTTGACGTCGATGCTCCGCACCGAAAGCGCGATGCGAACCACTTCCCGGCCGACCAGCTTCAGCACACGGAAGGGGTCAGGCTTGACGGTGCTGTCGGGTTCAGCCGCCTGCTCGCCCTCGGCGAGCGCCTCGTCAGGCTGGCTCAGGTCGCGGTTGCGACGGTTGTTACGGCGGGGCTGCTCCGGCTGCTGCGGTCGCTGGTTGTTGTTATTGGGCTGTCGTTGGCGCTGATTTTGCGCCTCCAGAATCTTGCGCAGCGGCCCGATCTTGCGATAGAGGCCGTTGAGATCCAGGCGACCATTGGCCTGGATGTTCTGAGAATTGCTGATGGTCGCCCCCAGGCTGGGATTGATCTCCGGAGCCTGCATCCACTGGAAGGAGCCGGCATAATTGATGGTTCCATTGATCCAGTCCAGCGGCTTGATCTGCTGGAAAGGCAGCTGGAAGGCGGCGTTGAAATTGTGGGTGTAACCCGTAGTCCGGCCAAAGTTAACCAGCTGATTGTGCCCGCGCGAAGGATTCCGGCCCAGATAGAGCAGGTTTTCCTGGAAGGAACCGATGGAGTCCCGCTCCCGCTGGGTCGCAGACTCCCAATATCCCTGCACCTCATCCACCCGCGCCACGTTGTTGGCGGTGAAGGAGAGTTGCAGGCTGCGGGCGAGGTTCCAGGTCAGGTTGTAGTTGCGGTTGATGAGGAAGTTCTTGGCGAAAAGGGTATCCACCCGCCCGCCAAACTGGCTCGTAGGCCGCATCAGCCGCTCCTCAAACTGCCGGTCGCCATTGACCCCCACGGATACCGAGGTGGGCAGCGGCGAGAAGGCCATCTGGGTCAGGAACTTGGCCCGCTTCTCGAAGAAGGAAATCTTGTCCAGGAAGCCAAAGGGCTTCACCTGAATCTGCGGGAACTGGTAGCGGTAATTGACCGCGCCACGGTGCTGGGTATTGAAGCGCCGCTGGATGACGGCACTGCGGGCAAACTGCTCGTTGTAGGCAAAGGTGAAATCGAAATTGGAGATCGACCAGGGATAAGTGGTCCAGGTGCGGCCACCGCCGCCGCCACCACCGGGTCCTCCCCCACCGGGGCCTCCGCGGCCGGGACGGCCGCCACCGGGTCCGGGGCCTTCGCCCCCACCGC
>RFHL01001187.1 GCA_003696875.1 Bacteroidota bacterium
ATGTATAAATATATGTAGATTTTGATTCATTTTCTACCTTGAAGGGGTATAGGTTGCCTAACTTAGGGAAATACTTCAAGGTTCTAAAACCATTGCAGAAACAAAGGACTAGTGAATAGGGTTTGTACCTTAGCCATTATAAGACCTCCTTTTTGATTTGAGACCTCAATCCTAACCTTCATTCCATCCTGATGATGAAACGTATTTTCCTATTCCTGTTACCCGGCCTGCTGCTGACGATCGCCTGCGGTGACTCCACCTCCACGGAGACAGGCACCACTGAGACGAATGTAACCGCCCCTGCCCCTGAACCTGCTCCCGATCCGGCCGCTATGTGGGAAGCTCCTCTGGAGCCCGCCACCATCGCCGAGCCCGGCACGCCAGCCAGCCCCCCGGCCGACGCGGTGACCATGGCGATCAATACCGAAGCCAGCCAGATATACTGGCAAGGGGCAAAAGTAGCTTACATGCATTATGGCACCATCCAGGTGGCGGAGGGGAGCCTTTTTGCCCAAGACGGTCAGCTCGCCGGCGGCACCATTGCGATTGATATGAACAGCATCGTCAACCTGGACCTTGATGATCCAAAGAAGAATGCCGACCTCGTGGGGCACCTGCAATCGCCCGACTTCTTTGACGTGGCCAATCACCCCACCGCCACCCTCGAAATCACGAGCGTGACCCCGGTTAAGGGCAGCACCTACAGCATATCCGGCAACCTCACCATCAAGGGTATTACCCACCAGATCACCTTCCCGGCTGAGATCAGCATGGGAAGCAACGGTCTCCAGGCTCAGGCCCGCTTCTCCATCGACCGCGCCAAGTGGGACGTCCGCTTTAATTCGGGCAGCTTCTTCGAAAACCTCGGTGACAACCTGATCAAGGATGAAATCGGGCTCGTGCTGGATATCCAGGCTTCCTGATCTGACTGACTGAAACGTGTCTTAGTTCCAGAGAGGCTGTCATATGGCAGCCTCTCTCCATGTTACGCCGGGAATTTGAAGCGCAAAGGTGCGACTCCCACCAAAATTTGTATTTTGGCGACCAGAAACGAAGCGCATCAATATGGAAAAACAGGCTGCATTTGTCGATCACATGACCCGAGGCTACTCCTTCAAAGGCGAGGCCCTGCGCCTGGGCGGAGCCATGCTGGAGGGAGAAGTCCAGACTGGCACCTTCATTCAGGTCCCGCTCAAGATGCTCAACCGTCACGGCCTGATCGCCGGGGCCACCGGTACAGGCAAGACCAAGACCCTCCAGATCCTGGCCGAGCAAATGTCGCTACAGGGCATTCCGACCCTGCTCATGGACATCAAGGGCGACCTGAGTGGCATCGCGGTGCCCAGCGCCGGTCATCCTAAGATCGATGCGCGGCACAAGCAGATCGGTTTTCCTTTTGAGGCCGGGGGCTCGCCGGTGGAGTTTCTTTCCCTGTCGGATGAGCCCGGCGCGCGCCTGCGCGCCACCGTCACCGAGTTTGGCCCGGTCCTTTTCTCCAAGATCCTGGGGCTCAACGATGTACAAAGTGGCATTGTCGCGGTGCTCTTCAAGTACTGTGACGATCACAACATGCCCCTCATCGACCTGGAGGACTTCAAGAAGACCCTCCAGTTTATGACCAATGAGGGAAAGGAAGAGGTCGAAGCGGAATACGGGCGGATCTCCACCGCGTCTACTGGGGCCATCATCCGGAAACTGATCGCGCTGGAGCAGCAGGGAGCGGCCACCTTCTTTGGCGAACCCTCCTTCGAGGTCGCTGACCTCTGCCGGATCGACAAGCAAGGCCGTGGCGTGGTATCGATCCTCCGCCTGACCGACCTGCAGGACCGGCCCCAGTTGTTTTCCACCTTCATGATGAGCCTGCTCGCGGAGATCTACTCCACCTTCCCGGAGCAGGGCGACGCCGACCGGCCCGAGCTGGTCATCTTCATCGACGAAGCCCACCTGCTGTTTGAAGAGGCTTCGGATGAATTGCTCGATATGATCGAGACGGTGATCAAGCTGATCCGCTCCAAGGGGGTAGGCATCTACTTCTGCACCCAGAATCCGGACGATGTCCCGGAGGATGTCCTCGGACAGCTGGGGCTCAAGATCCAGCACGCCCTGCGGGCATTCACCGCCAAGGATCGCAAGGCCATCAAGATGGCCGTACAGAACTTCCCGGAGAGCGACTTCTATGATGTGGAGGAACTGATCACCCAGTTGGGGATCGGGGAAGCCTTTGTCACCGCCCTCAATGAAAAGGGCATTCCCACCCCACTCGCTCACACCATGCTGCGGGCGCCACAGTCCCGGATGGACATCCTCACCGACCAGGAGATTCAGAACATCCTGTCCCAGTCTGAGCTCGTCGCCCGCTACAACCAACCGGTGGACCGTGAGAGTGCCTACGAAATCCTCACGGCCAAGCTGGAAAAGGCCAGGGAAGCGGAGATACAGGCGCAGCGGGAAGAAGAACGGGCCGCCGCCCGGCAGGTAAGCCGCCGCCAGGCCAAGGCAGATCCCGGCGTGCTGGAGTCCTTGTCCAAGAATACCATGGTCCGCCAGCTGGGCCGCACGGTGGCCCGGGAGCTCACCCGGGGACTGCTCGGGGTCCTGGGGGTCAAGAAAACCCGCAAGCGTAGCTCCCGCCGATGAATCAGCACGCCACGGCGGCGGTCCTGACCGCCGCCACGCTGGCCGGCACCAGCGGCCTGTTTGTCAAATACCTGGCCCTGCCGGCCCCGGTGCTGGCCTTCTTTCGGGTGGGGATTCCCACCCTGATCGCGGGGGCCCTGATGCTGCTGCAGGGCATGCCCCTGCTGCGGCCGGGCCTGCGCCCCATGCTGGTTGCCTCCTTGCTCAATGCCGGACGCATGTTCTGTTTTTTCGCGGCCTTCCGGCTCACCACCGTCGGCAATGCCATCATTGTCCTCTACACCTGGCCGGTCTTTGCCACCCTCTTCGGGACGATCTGGCTCAAGGAACCCATCAGCCGTCGGCAGATGGTGCTGCTGGCGCTGGCCTTTGCCGGGCTGGTTACCGTCGCCTCGGGGCAGGAGCTCTCCTTTGCCGCCGATGACCTGCAAGGCATGGTCGCGGCCGTGGGCCACGCCCTCCTCTTTAGCCTGACAGTCGTCATCTTCAAGCGTGAGTCCCAGCGCTTTCGCCCGATCGAAACCATCTTTTACCAGAATGTGCTGGGCGTGCCCATTTTCCTGCCCTTTTTGCTGACGTACGAAGGGCTGAGCCCCTGGCAAGCCGGGGTAGCGAGCGGCTACGGGGTCATGATCGGCCTGGGCATATTTGGTCTGTTTTTCTACGGGCTGCAACGCTTGCCGGCGGGACGGGTATCCTTCCTCTCTTATATCGAAATCATCAGCGCTACTACTCTGGGAGTGCTCGTGCTGGGTGAATCCCTCAGCTGGCATCTGCTGGTGGGCGGGAGCATGATCATCGCGGCCACCCTCCTACTCCAGCGCCCCGGGCAGCAACAGGTCCGGGCTACCCGCGGCGCCTGAGCGCCGCATGATGTCCAGGGTCCCCACCGCGGACTGGGCAATCGCCGCTGGCAGCGGCCTCTGCTGAAAAAAGTGATAATGCAAAAAGTGGGCAGCGAAGACGTCACCGGTACCGCCGTAGTGCCGGAGCAAGGCTTCGTGCACATGCGTGTGCCTGCCATCAGGGCCCTGGTACCGCACGCCCAGCTGCCCGGCCGCACCAGGAAAGCTGGTGCACAGCAGCCGCAAGGCCGGATAGCGGACCCGGAAAGCCGCGACAACCGCTTCGGGATCGCTGCCGGGAGGCGTACCGGCATAGAGCTGGAGTTCGTGAAAATTGGGCAGGGCCCAATCGGCCAGGGCCAGCAATTGTGGCCAGGCGGCCATGACTGGATCGGGCACATAGGTGCGGCCATGATCGCCGGAGACGGGGTCTACGATCAGGGCCTCGATCTGGTTGCGGAAGGCCTCGTACAAGGCCGCGATCTGACCGGCTTGACCAGCGTCGCCGAGGTAGCCCACATACATGAGTAGCCGCTCGCCGCGGTGGCGGGCAAGGGTGAGGCTACCCTCCAGGAGGGCGGGCAGGTCGACGGCCACCTTCTGGTGGCCGGGCAGGTTGGTGAGGCCGGTAAGGGTGAGGCTGGGCACCGGCAGCACCCGGCTGCCGAGCAGGCTGAGAAAGGCCTTGAGGCTGGCGGTACCGTGTATGGCAAAACTGTGGATGGTGAGCACTTTCATAAAGGAAGGCGGCTTGACGGAATAAAGGTACGCATCCGGGGGCGTATGCGCCACCCAAGCCGGGCAGCGGGGGCAAGCGGGGCGTGCGTGATCCGGGGG
>RFHL01001188.1 GCA_003696875.1 Bacteroidota bacterium
CACGTAGGCCGCCCGCCCAAAGGTACCAATCACCAGATCGCTTTCCCGGGGGTGGATCTTCATATCCATGGTCGAGACGGTGGGGTAGCCATGCGTCCAGCGGGACCAGTTTTGGCCCCGGTCGATGCTCACATATAGGCCGTACTCGGTGCCCAGAAAGACCAGGTTTTCGGCTTCGGGGTCCTGGACTACGCTCAGACAGTAGCCCCAGACCTTTTTGTCATCGGCGATGCGGGTCCAGCTTTGGCCGTAGTCGCGGGTATGGTACAGGTAGGGCTGCCAGTCGTTTTGGCGGTAGTTGTTGAGGACCACAAAAGCCTCGCCCGCCTCGTGATTAGAGGGGTGAATCTGGGGAATCCAGCCGTTGGTGGGGGCGCCGGGCAGGCGGTCGGTGAGCAGGGTCCAGCTTTCGCCATCATTGCGGGTGAGCTGCAGGTTCCCGTCGTCGGTGCCGACCCAGATCAGGCCCTTCTCTACCGGGCTGGGGGCAATGGCCAGGATGGTGGTGTAGTTTTCCGCCCCGGTGACGTCGTAGGTGAGACCGCCGCTCTCCAACTGCTTTTGCTTGTCGGGATCGTTGGTGGTAAGGTCGGGAGATAGCAGCTGCCAGGTTTCGCCCCGGTCGGTGCTGCGGTGTACAAACTGGCTGCCGTAGTAGAGAGTGGCCTCATCAAAGGGATCCTGGGCAATGGCCGCATTCCAGTTGAAGCGCAGGCGGGTACCGTCAGGGTGTACGGGGCGCACAAACTTGGAATAGCCCGTCTCCGAGTCATATCGGCCCAGGTAGCCGCCTTGGGACATGGCAAAGCCGTAGCGGCTGTCAGCGGGATCGGGGACCACGTCAAAACCGTCGCCGAAGTACAGCTCGGTGAAGTAGCCATTCCGGATGCCGCCCCGTCGCCATACGTATGCCGGCCCCTTCCAGGAGCCATTGTCCTGCATGCCACCATAGACGTGGTAGGGCCAGTCGTTGTCCACGTTGATGTGGTAGTACTGGGCCAGAGGAAGGTTTTCGACAAATTGCCAGTTTTTGCCGCGGTCGCGGGAGATGGCCATGCCGCCGTCGTTCCCATTGATCAGAAAGCTGGGGTCGTCAGGATGAATGTACCAGGCGTGGTGGTCGGGATGCACACCGCCACTGCCTACATACCCTAGCAGGGTGCGGAAGCTGCGGCCGCCGTCTTCACTCAGGGTGACGGTGGAATGAATGCTGTACACCCGGTTTTCGTTTTGCGGATCTACGTAAATGTCGGCATAGTAAAAGGGGCGACCGCCAATCTCGTCCATGTCGTCATTGACCTTGCGCCAGGAAAAGCCGCCGTCATCGGAGCGGTAGAGGGCATTTTTCTTGCTCTCGATGTAGGCATAGACGACCTCAGGCATCCCTGGGGCGATGGCCAGACCGATGCGACCCAGCTCCCCCTTGGGGAGCCCGTCGTCTTCGGTCCGGCGGTCCCAGCTCTCGCCACCGTCAAAGCTTACGTAGAGGCCCGAGCCCGGGCCTCCGGATTGGAAGGAATAGGGTTTCCGGCGGAATTCCCACATAGCTGCAATCAGCTTGTTGGGATTGCGGGGATCCATGACCAGATCGGCGATGCCGGTCGAGGCATCGTGGTAGAGAATCTTGTCCCAAGTACGGCCCCCGTCGGTGGTCCGGTAGACCCCGCGGGATTCGCTATCCCCCCAGGCAGGGCCCTGCGCCCCTACGTACACGACATGGGGGTTTTCGGGGTGAATGAGCACCCGGTGGATGTTGCGGGTTTCCTCCAGCCCCATGCAGGTCCAACTGTGGCCGCCATCCAGGCTGCGATAGACCCCGTAGCCACTGGTCTGGCTGTTGCGGGGGTTGCCTTCGCCCGTACCCACCCAGATGATGTCCGGGTTTTTCTGATAAATGGCTACGGCCCCAATGGAGGCCACCCGTTGGGTGTCAAAGAGGGGTTCCCAGGCGATGCCGCCACTCATGGAGCGCCACAGTCCGCCCGAGGCGGTGCCGGCATAGATAATGTCCGGTTGGTCGCGGACCACGTCGATGGCCGTCACGCGGCCGCTCATGCCAGCCGGGCCGATGCTGCGGGCCTTCATAGCCGAGAAGGGGGCCAGGTCCAGCGGCTGGGCCGCCAGGGGGAGGCCCCAGCCGCTGAGCAACAGCATGAGGCCCCACAGGGTTGAAAATCGCTTCATAGCAGGGTAGGTTTGATGGAGGTGTGTCGCCCGAAGGCAAAGAGAGGGGGAAATTAGAAGGCAGGTGGGGGCTGTGCAAGCGGCCCGCAGGAAATGGCAATCCCTGCGGCCGACCCGAAGGCCCTATGTCAACCGACAGATCCGGGGAAGGTTTTTTTCGTCCGAAAATGAGATAAGTCATTGGGGAAAAGCAGGTACAACCTTAGCTTTTCCTCGCTCGATTCTTTTCCCCTATTATGACCCGGCGAGGCCGGGTACTTCGCTTAATTTGCCTCACATGATGATCGGTCGCCCCGCGATCTGGGATCGCCTCCAGGAAAACACCCAAGCCCTCGCCCAAAACCAGAGCCGGACGATGCTCCTCAGCGGCGAGGCGGGCATGGGCAAGACCCATCTGCTGGAACACTGGTTCCAGCAAATCGACGATAAGACCTACTCCAGGGTATGGGTCTCCTGTCAGGCCTTTCAGACGCTGCTGCCCTGGCAGGCCATCAAGGACATGATCCGGCAGATCCCGGTAACTGCCTCGGAGCAGAAGCGACATTTTTTTGAGCAGCTGAAGGGGATCGTGCTGGATGTAGGAGATGGTTGGGAAAAACTGCCTGTGCTGGGCACGGGCGTGGGCCTGGCCAACCTGAGCGCCCGCATCGTGCAGTCGGCCAGCAAGCGCTTCAGTAAGGATGCCGGGGCCTGGACTGGCGCCGACAAGCTCATGGGCAGTGCTGGCGAGGTCTATCAGGTACTGGCGCAGTACTTACGCAGCTCGGCCGAGGAGCGGCCGCTGGTGGTTGTCATCGACAATGCGCACTGGTGCGACTCCTCCAGCCTCAACATGCTCTACTACTGGGTGTGCCAGCTCGCGGCCGAGGCCGCGCCGGTGCATCTGGTGCTGGGCGTCGACGAGGAGGTCCTGAAGAGTGAGACCGAGGGACAGTCGGTTTTTAGCAAGCTGCAACACATGGCCCGCCACCCGGCCGAGGGCTCGGCCTTCCAGATTTTCCATGAAAGCCTGCCGCCCTTCACCGCCGCCGATACGCGGGCCCTGGCGCAGGAGATCTTGCCGGGCCGGGAGGTCCCCGAGGCGGTGATCAGCCAGCTTACGGAGGCCAGCTACGGCATCCCGCTCATCATCCAGCAGTGGCTGGAAGGTCTGGCCCAGCAGCCGGCGCTGCTGCAGGACGAGGGGTGGCGATCGGTACAGCCCGCCTCGGTACAGGCGGCCCTGGAAAAGCGGCTCGAAGCCCTGCCCGAAAACCAGCGCAACTTGCTCACCTATGCCGCCGCTATTGGCAACCCCTTCACCATCGAGCTCCTCGCGGCACTGATTGAGCGGGATGTGCTCGCCACGGCCCGGGATCTCCACGCCCTGCAACAGTACAGCCTGGTGCAGCACAGCAGCGCCCTCATGCTGGAGGGCCAGCCGCTCACGCTCTTTGCCTTTCGCCATCAGGCCCTGGCCCAGATGCTGGTGGGCAGCCTCGACCCCTATTCCAGCCAGATTCTCCACACCCGTATCGCCGACTGGCTCTACACCCACACCCGCGACCACTGGGGTCGCTTTCCGGTCCTCATGGAGCAATTTCGGGAGCATCAGGCGGCCCTGCCGGCCAATACGCAGTTTCCCCCCGTGG
>RFHL01001189.1 GCA_003696875.1 Bacteroidota bacterium
CCTGCACATAGAGCGGGTTGTGCCTACGTCTGAGGGACTCAGCCTGCAGGGTACCGTCTCCGGACAGGTTCACCTCACCATTGAGGAGCTGGGCTAGGCCGGCATAGGCTTATGGCTCAGGCAGGGGGCAAACTACCCGGGATTTCGTAGTTTTGCCCCATGCGACACCCTATGCTCCTATATCGCCAGTTGGCCTTGTTGGGCTGGCTGTTCACGTCTGCTGGCCTTTGGGCCCAGTTTCCTCAGGATATCACCGACCAGCTGGTCCTGGATGGTCTGGGGGCGCCTGTCGGCCTGACCTTCGACCAAACAGAGCGGATATACGTCTGGACCAAGGCGGGGCGCGTCATCCTGATCGAGGACGGCGAAAAACTACCCGACCCGCTGATCGACATCGGAGAAGAAGTCGCGACCTACGGGGACCACGGCCTGCTGGGCTTTGCCCTGCACCCCAACTTCCGCCAAAACGGCTATTTCTACCTGCTCTACGCGGTCGACCGGCACCACCTGCTCTACTACGGCACCCCCGACTATGATCCCGACGCCAACCTGCCCGAGGCAGCCACCATCGGACGGGTATGCCGCTATACCGCCGATGTGGCCACCGACTTTACCACTGTAGTCCCTGGCAGTCGCAAGGTGCTGCTGGGCGAAAGCCCAGGTACGGGCATTCCGCTGCTGCATAAGTCACATGGCGTGGGCACGCTGGCTTTTGGCTCAGATGGGAGCTTGCTGCTCTCTTGTGGCGATGGCGGCTCCTATGCCGGTACCGATGTCGGCGCTGGCAGCGCCGGGAGCTACGATGCCCAGGGACTGGCCGATGGCATCATCACGCCCGCCGAAGATGTGGGGGCCTTCCGGTCCCAGATGGTGGATTCCCATAGTGGCAAGATCCTCCGTATTGATCCTGAGACCGGCGATGGCCTGCCGAGCAACCCCTTTTATGACCCCGCCCGCCCCCGGGCGGCGCGTTCGCGGGTGTGGGCCCTGGGCTTGCGCAACCCCTTCCGCTTCACCATCCGGCCCGGTACCGGAGGGCACAGCCCTGAGGAGGGCGACCCCGGTACCCTTTTCATCGGCGATGTGGGCTGGGCCTATTGGGAGGAGGTAAATGTCGCCGACCAGGGCGGCCTGAATTTTGGCTGGCCCATCTTCGAGGGCATGTATCGTCGTTGGCAGTACAATGGGCGCCCGACCCCCAATCTCACCGCTGCCAACCCCCGGCAAGGTCAGGCCGGCTGCGACCTGCCTTTTTTCCGGTTTCAGGATCTTTTGCTCGACGCAACTGCCGACCCGGCCCCCTTTTTTCCCAATCCCTGCCAGCCCGGCGAGGCCATTCCTACCGACATCCCGCGCTTTGTACATCAGCGTCCGGCCATCACCTACAGCAACCAGGACTGGAATGACGAAGAACAAGGCACCCTGGTCGGCGACTTCGGGCCGGACGGACAGGGGCGTACGTTCCATCTGGAGGAGGCCGGTAGCCCGGTAGCGGGGCTGCCCTTCACCGGTATCTGTAACCTGGGAGGGATCTTTTATCAGGGGCGGGGCTTCCCTGCCGGCTATGATGGTCAACTCATCACGGCCGATTTCTCAGGATGGGTGCGTCGCCTGACCTTTGACCCCGCGCAGCAATTGCTGCGCGCCGACAGCCTGGGGCAGACCGGTAGGCCCATCGTGGCTCTGGCCATGCATCCCAGCGACGGTTGTATCTACTACTTGGCCTATGGAGTCCCGGGCGCACTGCGTCGCATCTGCTACGGCGGCAATGCGCCGCCGCAGGCCCGGCTGGACCTGGACCAGACCTATGGCCCCGCACCGCTCATGGTGCAGTTTTCGGCGGCGGAGTCAGAAGACCCCGAAGGCGCCTCGCTTACCTATCTCTGGGAATTTGGAGACGGCGATAGCAGCACCGAGGTTGCACCACAGCATACCTTCACGGCGACAAGCGACCAGCCGGCCAGTTTCTGGGTACGACTGACTGTGCGCGACACCGGGAACCTTGCCCACCAGGTGTGGGAAACGGTCTCCGTCAACAATACGCCGCCTGAGGCGGCGATCAGCAGCTTTGCCGATGGGGATCGGTACACCACCACCGGGCCTACCTTGTTGCCGCTGCAGGCCGAAGCCACCGATGCCGAGCACAGCCCGGGGGCCCTCTCCTACCGCTGGGAGGTCTTTTTCCACCACAACACCCACTTTCACCCTGAGCCGCCCGATACTGCCCGGGAAAGTGCCGTCTGGCTGGCCGCCGAAGGCTGTGGAGAAGAAGATTACTGGTACCGCGTCCGCTTGACGGTGACGGATGGGGCCGGGCTCTCTGCCACCGATGAGGCCGAGTTGTTTCCCTATTGTGGCCCGGCCCAGACGGTCTTTGATACCGTCTGGGCGGAGGTGCGGGCCGGGCAGGCCTATGTGCACTGGCAGACTGTCGAGGAAACCGTGGGAAGCCATTTCCGGATCGCTTCCAGTCCCGATGGGCGACATTTCACGCCCGGCCCCGAGACCCTGGCTGGGGCCGAGGATCGGGATTATGTCCTTTCCCAGCCGGCCCCGGGGCCGGCCCCCCTTTTCTACCGGATAGAAGTCATCGGCCCCGATGGCTATCAGGATTTTTCGCGGGTGGTAGAGGCG
>RFHL01001190.1 GCA_003696875.1 Bacteroidota bacterium
AAGTCGATCTCCTCCATATGGGCAAAGAAGGTCGGATCAAACAGGCCGGTCTCGGCCAGGGCTTCGCGCCGCAGCATGAGGCAGGCCCCCGTCGCCCAGGCGACGGGCAAGGCGGTCTGATGTTGCCCTTCGTCCCGCTCCACGGTGTCAAAGATTCGCCCCCGGCAAAAGGGGTAGCCCAGCACGTCCAGAAAGCCGCCGGCCGCGCCGGCATATTCGAACACCTGCTTGTCGTGGTGCGCCAGGATACGCGGCTGCAGGGCGATGCAGCGGGGATGCGCTTCCATCGTGGCAACCAGGGGTTCCAGCCAACCAGCTGGAACCTCCACGTCGCTGTTGAGCAAGACCAGGTAAGGCGTATGCACGTGGGGCAGGGCCCGGTTGTTGCCTTCGGCAAAGCCGTAGTTTTGATCCAGCACCAGGGTGCGCACCTCGGGATGGTGGGCTTTCAGCCAGGCGAGGCTGTCGTCGGTCGAAGCATTGTCGACTACCAGGACCTCCATCGCCGGGTAAGTGGAAGCCAGGACCGAGGGCAGGAACTCGGCCAGCCAGTGGCGGCCGTTCCAATTAAGGATGACAATGGTTACAGCAGGAAAGTCAGACATGCGCGACGCTGCGGCCCGTTTTATTGGTTGAAGCCCAACTTACCCAGGTCCAGGCCGGGGATGTGGGGCATCATGCCCTT
The DNA here is from genome assembly GCA_003696875.1 of Bacteroidota bacterium. Lineage (GTDB taxonomy): Bacteria > Bacteroidota > Bacteroidia > J057 > J057 > RFHL01. The sequence continues at coordinate 686 of RFHL01001190.1, forward strand.
GGTAGCGCTTTCGAGCGCTTCGCGCCCTTCGGCCTCGGCTTTCTCCAGGGCTTTATTGACCGCCGCCGTGATCAGATCGGCCATGATTTCGGGATCGTCTTTGTCGATGATGTCCGGGTCAATCTCGATCTTGAGGATCTGCCGGTTAGCGTTGGCTTTGACACGGACCATGCCGCCGCCAGCCTCGGCCTCAACGAGGATATTATCCAGGCCATCGCGGACCTCCTTCAGGCGACTTTGCATCTCCTGAAATTTGCCCATCATATCAGAGAGGTTGAACATGTTCGTCCAGCTTTTTATTTGAGGAATACGAAGGTAGCCAATAAATGGATGTAGTCCAACGAGAAGCTACGCCCCCTGAGGCTCAGGGTATCCATTTGCTTCGCCCGTAAAAATTTCCCATTTTAAGCCAGCCCGTAGGAGGCTGGTTCTGGTTCTTTTTTCCGGAACGATCCTCACCTTGCTGCCCGATTGGGGATGAAATCATGCTTTACATGCTGGTACATGGGACCCGGCTGGCTTCCACCTTTTTTTGCCGCCTTCGTTCCTGACCGTGCCGGTACATTCTGTGTTTTTCTGCACCACAAGCTGCCCCTATGCGCATCTCCTCCTTCCGGAAATATCTGCTTGGGTTTGGCCTGTGCCTCTTCGTGGGGCTCCCGGGTCTACAGGCCCAATATCCCGAGTCCACCCAAACCTCCTTGCTGACGAGCAACCAGACCATCCGTGCGCTCTGTGACTGGGTGTCTCCCTACGGCTGGCTCAAGCTCAAGCCTGAGAGTAAGATCCGGCCAGAAGCCTTTTTTACCAACTATGCCCGGGATATGGGGCTGGGGCCCTACGACCAAATGAAGCTAGAAGACCACTGGGTAGACGGAAGCGGGACCCACCACTGGCGTTATCAGCAGTATCACCGCGGGCTGTTGGTAGAGGGGGGCGAATACAGCCTCCACGGGCAGCCAGACCAATTGGCGCTGGCCCATGGCAAAATCATCGAAGGCCTGACAACGCCAACGGCGATCCGGCTGAGCGAAGCCGAGGCCTTGCGCCGGGCCCTTGCCTCCCTTGGGGAGCGGCAATACGCCTGGGAGTCACCCGAATGGGAGATGGCCCTCCAAGCCGATCAAAATGATCCCGCAGCCACCCACTACCCCCGGGGCCAGCTGACCATGGCCTTCATCGGCGGCTCACAACTCTCCGCCAGCCAATATCGCCCCGCCTGGGCTTTCCGGATTCGCAGCCTGGTCCCCGATGCCCTGGAAACGGTCTACATCGACGCCGAGACCGGCGCGCTGCAGCTGGTCCGCTCGCCCCAACGGCATTGTCAATCTCACACCGGCACGGCCCACACCCTGCACCATGCCTATCGCAGCCTGGAGCTGCGGCGCCGGGGGGCCCCCTTCTCGGACTACATCCTCCGGGACTGCCGGGGCCTGACCGGCTTGCATACCAAAAAACATCAGCGCAACAGCTTTGGCGCGACGCGAGGCTGGGGCTGGATCCCCCAGGTATCGTACGCAAGCAGCAGTTGGCAGGACCACGAGCGAGACGCCAGCACCGCCCATTGGGCGGCGCAGCAAGCCTGGGACTACTTTGCCGCCACCTTTGGGCGGGAAGGCACCGATGGACAGGGACGCGGCCTCCGTATCTTCACCAACTGGACAGACGAAAACGGAAGTCCGATCCCGGATGCCATGTTTGAGCCCGGCAGCGGGCAAGCCGACTACCTGTACCTCGGCCGCCTGGAAGGCCAGAGCCTGGCCCTGCCAGAAGTTGTGGGGCATGAGTACACCCACGGCATCGTGGCCGCCACCGCTGGCCTCGCCTACGAATATGAGTCAGGCGCTCTGGAAGAGTCCTTTGCCGACATCTTTGGCATCCTGATCGAGCAATATGCCGAGCAGGCGGCCACGCCCGATTGGCTCATCGGGGAGGATGTCACCGTCCTGCGTTCCCTGGTTGAGCCAGGGGCTTACGGGCAAGCGACCACTTATGGCAACCAGGACCCATTCTGGGTCCCGCCCGGTACCCACTCCTGCCAGGAATCGACCGGGAATCAATCCCCCCACCATAGCGACTTCTGTGGCCTGCACATCAATAGCGGGGTGCAAAATCACTGGTTTTATCTCCTCGCCATGGGACATGAGGACGAAGATCGGCCCGTACTGGGGATCGGTCTGGAGGCCGCAGCCCGCATCACCTACCGCAACCTGACGGTCTATATGCAGAGCCGGTCCAACTACCAGGACGCCCGCCTGGGCGCCATACAGGCGGCCATAGACCTCTACGGGGCTTGTAGCAATGAGGTCGCCCAGGTAAAGAATGCCTGGGCCGCCGTGGGCGTGGGCCTGCCCAATGATCAGCTTTGTGCTGAGATTGAGGGGCCAAGTTCGATTTGCACCTACTTCCCGGACATGTCCTACTCCTTCCGAGTCCAGTCTCTGGAGGGCGCCACCATCCTTTGGGATCCCCTGCCCGACGAGTGGGTGTACTCCTTTAGCGGGACTGGCAACGAATGGCTCACCCTCTCCTACGTGGGTGACACCCTGGGCAGCTTTGACCTGGGCGCGACCGTGTCCTACGGGGGGCTCACCCAGCGGAGCTTGATGACATTGAAAGTTGAGGCTTGTACCGATACGCCTCCGGACCAGCCCCCCGCCAACCGCAGCGAGTACCCTCAGTTTTCGCTCTTTCCCAATCCCGCCCGGGGGCGGATCATGGTGCGCCTGCCCCGCCGCTTGTATCCGGCGACCCTGGATGTGCTGGACCTGCAGGGCCGGCTGGTGCATAGCGAAGATGCGCTCAGCGCTTCCCACCGGCTCTCCCTGCTCGGGATCGCCCCGGGCTATTATCTGCTGCGGGTACGGACTGACTATTCCGTGGAAGTCAAGCCATTTGAGGTGCTGGACTAAGTCCAGCCTTACTCACAATCCAGCACACAGCGACCCTCTGCGTTGATGTAAAACCACTGTCGCCCCATCCGGACCCGGGCCTTGCCCTTGAAAAAGGGCTCACTGTCTACGTACTGCAAGGGCGTCAGCGGCTGACCAGCCAGGTCAAAAAGCCCCCAGCGCTGGTCGCGCATGGCCATGATGACGCCCTCCGAGGCGGCCCGAATCCGTTCATAGGCCGGTGGGATCACGCCAGCTCCCTCCCGGTCAATGACGCCATACTGCCCGTTCAGACGCACCACGGCCACCCCTTCGTGAAAGGACCAGGCCCGGTCATAGATCAGTGGGATGACGACCGCTCCACTGCTGTCGATGTAGCCAAATTTACCCTCCAGAGCGACCCAGGCGCGCCCTTGCTTCAGGTCACCGGCTTTGTCGTATTGAGGGGAAACCAGCGTCTGGCCTTGCGCATCCAGGAAGCCGTAGCGGCCGTCCTGTACCACCCGAACCAGCCCTTCCGAGGGCGGAAAGCGACGGATATCAGACTGAGCCACAAGGGGATGTACCATCAGGCTAAGGGTACAGATAAACATTCCCAGATACCCGGTCAGAAAAGAGAGGCGCATACAGGTCTTTCAGGAGCCAACAGATGAGGGTTCAGGGGTAGATGAGAGACAAGTATACCACAATTTGCCTCCCTATTCAACCGGGCCGGCCTGCTCGACCCTAACCCCTTCCACCTGCAAGACCTTAAACTCGGTGCGCCGGTTGAGCTGTTTGTTGGCGCGGCTGTCGTTGGGGGCCACCGGCTGAGACTCGCCATAGCCCTGGGCGATCATACGCTCCGTATCGATCCCTGCCGCCAGGAGGTAGTCGATGACCGACTGCGCCCGCGCCTGCGACAGGCGCAGGTTGTAGGCATCCGACGCGTCGCTGTCGGTATGCCCGGCGATTTCCATCACCAGCGATGGATTGTCCTCCATGATCTGGACCAGGCGCTCCAGCTCCTCCACCGACTCAGGTCGCAGCGTGGCCTTGTCCACATCGTAGTATATGTTGCGCAAAACGATGGTTGCATCCTTCTCCAGCGGGCGCAGGACAATGTCGTGGATCAGGTCCTGTCCTGCATCCTCGGGCACGGTTGCCAGCTCGGAGAGGTCAAAGAAATAGCCTCGGGCGGTCGTGTTGAAGGTAAAGAAGCCAAACGGCAGGCAGATACGGTAGCGGCCTTCGCGCGTGGTCTGGATGCGGCGGCTGTAATCCCCGCTGCTGTCGGCCGCGAGAATCTCGGCCAGCGGGATGGGGCGGCCGGTTTTTTCGTCCCGTACCGTCCCCTTTACACAGATGCCTTGCGGCTCGGGGATGGGCTCCAGGTAGAGGTCCACCCGGCGACCGCCGGGATGGTGGGTTTCCTCCAGATCGAAGGTCTGGCTGTCCTCAGTGTAGCCCGTCAGGCTGGCCTGGGCCTGATAGCCACTGCCAAATGGCAACTCATACCGATAGCTCCCCGCCCGGGAGGTGGTGAGTGTGGCGATGCCCGTCCCTCTTGCGTCGATCAGCAGGATCTGCGCCCCGGCCAGCGGGGCATCGGTCTGCCGATTGTAGACCCGGCCGTAGACAAAGGTCCCCTGCGGGCGCTTGAGGTAGATGTCCTTTTGGCAGCTGGTATCCGGCATGAAGAAGGACTCCTCATGCACCGGCCAACCGTAGGCCCGGACGATGATACGATATTCCTTATTGGTGGGGGGGCAAAAGGTAAATGCTCCTTCCGCAGAGGTGGAAGACACCTCCAGCGACACGTTGCCTTCGGCATAGACCAGAGAAATCGGGGCATTGGGAATGGGCTTCTTGCTCTCGGCGCTGTAGACCACCCCCCGCATGCAGACCGGAACTTCGGGTTCAGGCGTCTCATCGGCCGCGATGTTGCGGTGGAGGTGCAGGCTATGGTCGTTGATGGCTGCGAGCACCACGTCAATATCTCCATCCGCGTCGAAGTCGGCGGCGGCAATACCGGCATTCCAATTGCCGGACTTGACCTCATGCCGGGGGCCCATCTGACCGCTCCCATCGTTCAGGTGAAAGTTTAGGGCGTGATCGACGGTGGAGCAGGTGGCCACGTCCTGATCGCCATCAAGGTCAAAGTCGGCGATGACGAGGTCAAAGTTGTGGTCCCCCGAGGCAATGGACTGCTCCCGCTCAAAGGTGCCATCGCCGTGGTTGAGGTGGATATAGAGTTTGTTGTCGAGATAAGAACCCGCCGCAATGTCGAGGCTGCCATCGCCATTGATATCGGCGACGCCCAGCGCCCAGGTGGCGCGGGTGGAGCGAAGGCCCTGAGGCCGGCCATACGCGCCATCGGCGCGCTGGAAGAACAGGTAGAGGCGCCCATCGTCGGCCCCGGCCACCAGGTCGGGGCGGCCGTCGCCGTTGAGGTCACCGGCCTGTACAGAGCGGGGCTGTTGCCCCGCGGGGAGAGCCTGGGCCTTCTGAAAGGTGCCCTTGCCGTCATTGAGAAATATGCGCAGCACGTGGTCATACACCACGGCCACCACCAGATCCTGGTCCCCGTCCTGGTCTACATCGACCGCCGTTACATCGTGGGGCATGCGGCCTGCCGCTAGCAGTTGGGTACGCTTCAGGCTGCCCTCACCGTCATTTTCCAGAATACACAGTTCGCCCGAAAGGGAAACCGTGGCCACATCCGGCGCGGCATCGCCATTGATATCCAGGATGCAGACGGCCCGGTTGTCGCGATGCGCGGCAAAGGAGCGACGCTGCTGCAAGCCCCCGCGGCCATCGTTGTAATGGACATTGACAAGGCCGTCCAACTTGGAGACCGATACGGCATCGGGATGCCCATCCCGGTTCATATCGGCCACCGCGATGCTCCAGTTTTGCTCCCCCGAGGGATACACAAAATCCGGCAGAAAAACCGAATGGGAGATAAAAATCGTACTGTCTTCTCCTGATCGGTTGGCTACCTGTCCCAACAAGAGGACTGGAAGCCCTATGAGCCAAAGGCAGAGTAGAATCGAACGCATGGTGTGCGGATTAATTCGCCTATGCCGGTCTCAGCGGAGGCCGGCATACTTGTACAATAGTACACAATATCCAGCTCCGTAAATAAATAATCTAAGGGGGAAACTTACACCCTCAGGACCATCCCTCCCGGGGATGCTTTGTCTCCGTCTGAGCGACCTGAGGCGGCCATGGCCCACCCTCATTCAAGCCGGAAGCCTTCTCTAAGCGCCAACCGGTATCAGACTGGCCCGTCTTTTGCGCGGACCTATCCCGCTGATGACGGGTAACCAGCATCCTTTTTCGCCGTCTAAAGAACAAGTGCCCCCGCCACCACTCGTTTTTCAATCCCCATATTTGTACCTTTCCCGCATATGAACCGCCTTTTTCTCCTGCTACGCTGGTCTGCCCTGGGACTCTTGACCGGGCTACCGCTGCTGTTGCAGGCTCAGGCCGACAGCATCCCACCCGGGCGTTTTCGGGTCTATACCTATCAGGGCGAAACCTACATGGCGGGGGAACTGGAGAGCATCGACATTACCGCACCCCGTCCCAGCGCCAGGGAACTCCGGCGGGGACGCCGCCGCCTCGCCCGCTTTACCCGCCTGCGCTACAACGTCCATAAGGTATATCCCTATGCCGTAAAGGTTGCCGGCGTGCTGGCCGAGGTAGACCTCGCACTGCAGAACCTGCCTGACGAAGAGGCCCGCAAAGCCTATATCAAGGAGCGGGAAAAAGGCCTCTTTGGAGAATATGAAGACGATGTCCGGCAAATGACCCGCTCCCAGGGCAAGGTCCTCGTCAAGCTCGTCTCCCGGGAGACCGGTAACTCTACCTTTGACCTGATCAAGGAAACCAAGAGTGGGGCATCCGCCATCTTTTGGCAGTCTATCGGTCTGATTTTCGGTATAAACCTCAAAACCACCTACGATCAGGAAGAAGAGGCGATGATTGAGCAGATTGTGCAGGACCTGGAACAGGGAGGCTACAATATTGCCTACAAGCAATACAACTACCGGCTGGAGTGAGGAGGGGGAAGAAGACAACAGACAAAAGCCAGATTTAAGACTTTTGCTGACAGGAAGGAGCGAAGCGGCTGAAATCCGACTGTTCTGGCCCTTCTCTCCTCACAGGAGGAGCGGGCCGCGGACCAGAAGGCCGGTGAGGATGGCCCACAAAAAGCTGACGAGGGTACCGATGAGGATATACTCTGCGCCTTTGCGGTTGGCAGGGTCAGAGATCTCGCCAAAGCGGAGGATGGACTTGGCGGTGATGAGGAAACCAATGGCACTGAGGGCATCAAGCAGCACGAAGGTCAGGACCAGGGTGCGCTCCAGCATCCCGATCCAGCGTCCTGCCCGGGGCAGGCCCCGGGATTGGACCTGCACCTCGGCCTGCCAGGGCGCCGTAAGCCACTGGATAAAAAAGCCCGCCGGCCACCAGACGACGGCATAGCCCAGGGCGATCCAGCCGATCGCCGGGCGGCTCCAAAAAGCTTCCAGTCCTTCCCAAAGGGCGGCTCCCTCGCTCTGATAGAGCGCCCACAGCAAGGTGAGGCCCAGGCTCTGAACCAGGGCCTCAGCGGTGATCAGGCTACGGGACACCTGTCTCCGCATCAGGAACTGCGCGCCCAGCGCGCTGAGCAGATAGCCTCCTGCCACCCAGAGGGGTGCCCCCCAAAATGACCATTGGCCCCAGGCCAGGTAGCTGAGGCCGGCGATCACGATCGCCTCGGGCAAGGCATAGAGCCAGGCCCCCCGGAGGCGCCGGTCGCGCCAGCGGCGCAGCAAGCGACGCGCCAGCAGGTAAGCAAACATCAGGCGGGCCCAGCCCGCCAGGGCGATCATCCAGGGTTCCATAGCAGGGGGGTTAGGAGAGAAAAGATCGGCCTGACACCAGCGTTTCATAGCGGGCCAGCAAGGCCCGCGTGGCATCCCAATGCGCCGCCGCCAGGAGTTTGCTGACCGCAGGCTGGGATATCTCCAGCCTTTCGGCCATGTCCTGTTGCCGCAGCCCCGCCATCGCCATCAACAAGCCTGTCGCCTGGCGAGGCGTCCAGCGGCTGCTCACCGCATCCAGGAGCGTCAGGACCA
>RFHL01001191.1 GCA_003696875.1 Bacteroidota bacterium
AATCCACGCCTGGGGGGGCCGGCAACCCGCGCCGGCGACGCCTATCTCCTTCCTGCTGCCCCAGGCTATGGCTTGGCACCCCCAATGGGACCGGGATGAGGCCCAAGCCTCGATCCCCTCCCCGCCCGTCCGCCTGCGGGCACAGCGCGATATGCTCGTCAAAGCAGAGGACGGAAGCCTGGCGTTCCGCTATCGCCGGCATTGGGAATGGCTGCTGGCCTGGCAGGCCTTCCACCAGCCTGATAGCCAACTCCCGGCACCGGCCGTATGGCCTCGGGTGGTGCAGTTTTACCGGGAGCAGGCATGGGCTCACCTGCTGTCGGAGGTCACTCCCAGCAGGCTCTTCCTTCGCCTCAGAGACCAGGAAGCCCGGATCCCCGCCACGGACCTGGATTGGTCCCGACTTGCCGACATCAGCCGCCTATACCTTTCCGACCCCCTACCGGCCGATCTGAGGATACTCTCAGTCTTGCCGGAATTGCGGGGGATCTACCTGAATGAAGCGCTGAAGGCCCCGGGTTTGCCCCAGGACCTTCTGCATGCCCTGCCTCACCAGGGTACCATGGTCTATTTTCCCCGGAAATCGGGTTGGCAAGCCTGGCGTGCCCAGCGACTCCCCATAGAAGGGCCGGCGGGAAGCAGCGTCCTCGACTGGCAGGCTTACCATCCCTTGGAAAGGTTAAACCTCTGGACAGGCAAACTGTCCGATCCCGCTGCGGGAGATCAGCGCATTCTGCGTCTGTTGCCTCCGGGCTGGAACCAATGGCCACAGCCCGGTGACAAGGACGAACTCGTCACCGGAACCGGGGCCCCGCTGGAAACCCGGATTGCCTCTCGCCGGCTGGCGCCGGCCTGGCAAGACATGATGGATCAGATGCGGCGCTACCGCCGTCCCGACGGACAAGTGCACCTGCTGCTGGAGAACCGCTTTCGCCCCACCCTGTTTGTAGAATACCTGACCAACCTGGTCCAGCAGCTGGTCCTGATCCTCGGCGAGGATGACGAGCATCGGGGGGCCTTTTCCCTGGATGATACGGCTCAGGTAGAGGATGGCTACTGGACCGGGCGCCGGTGGACTCGCCAAAATACGGATCGCTATGCCTACCCGGTTTTATTGTACCTGGAAAGCCCCTGGCAGGTCCGCTTCTGGATATTGGGGCTGGCGGACTAATCGCGGATGCTTACCCCAGGCGCGCTTGCAGCGCCGCCCGGGCTCCCTGTGTCAAAATCAGGCTCAGATCCGCACCCACCTGCTCGACCAGGCCAGGCAAGGTACTGAGATCCCTTCCCCAAAGGCTCGTATCGGCCAGGATGGCCCGCACCCAGGGAGAGGGGTTGGCATCGGAAAAAGACTGCCAACGCTTGGCCCAGGCGGAAGCCTGGTCATCCCGGAGCTCGTAGGGCGTATCTCCCCGCTGACCCAGCCATTTTCCGTCGCTATGCACCTCAGGCCGGACAAAAGCCAGAAAGGCCGCAAAGCCCAGGCTCATGGCCAGAGGAGCCGAGCCAAAGGTCTCGGCATATCGCCCAAAGGTGGTCGCATTGCGCATACGCATCTTGGAGGTGTATTGCAAAGAGATGTCTAGCAGGCGGTGCGCCAGGAAGGGGTTTTGAAAACGCGCCATCACATCCCGGGCAAAGACCAAGCCCCCGGGGACATTGGCAGGCAGACTGGGGACAATTTCTTCCTCCATCAGGCGGGTAAGGAAGCGGCCCATAGCGGGATCCTCGGTACAATCGCGGACCGTATCCAGTCCACAAAGGTAACCCAGCCCGACCATGAAGGTGTGGCTACCATTGAGAATGCGGAGTTTTCGCTCCCGATACGGCTCGATATCCGGAGAAATCACCACCGACGGGTGGGCGGCAAAAGGGAGCCGGGCGCGCAGGCGATCGTCTCCTTCGATTGCCCAGAGCGCATAAGGCTCCGTAACCGTGAGAAGCGAGTCGCTGTAGCCTAGGCTGGCTTCCGTGGCGGAGAGGACTTCCGCAGCCGGGGTGCCTGTGACGATGCGATCCACCAGCGTATTGGCAAAAATACAGGCATGGTCCAGCCAGCGACGGAAGGACAGCGGCAGGCCATGGGCCAGCACATGCTGCTGCACACAAGCCCGAAGCTGATCCCCGTTATTCTCCAGCAATTCACAAGGTAGAATCACCCAGCCTTTGTCCGGATCGCCAGCCAAAGCCTGGAAGCGGGCGTATAGCAGCGCGGTGAGTTTGCCGGGATAGGTGGCGGGAGCCCGGCCAAACAGGTCCTCGGCTTCGTAGCGGATGCCCACCTCGGTGGTATTGGATACCACGCCCATCACCTCGGGCCGTTGGGCGAGGGCCAACACCTCCGCCCAATCTTCGCCCGCCGCAAAGGCCTGCTGGGTAACGGCATTGATGCGAAAGTGCCGCTGGGGCCGGCCGTCGCGCATGCCCTCCACCTGCACGGTATAGAGGCCCTCCTGGGCCTGTAGCCACCCTACGCGCCGCGAGCGCGTCGAGGCGATGGCGACGATCCCAAGGTCGGTGCCGGACGACGCATTCGATTCGGCAAGGATATCCCCCACAAAACCCCGCAGGAAAGCCCCAGTACCAATCTGGAGCATCAGAGCGTCGGGGCGGGTGCGTGCTTGAGGCAAGAAAGAGGAAGAAAGGCGGGGATGAGGCATAGTGGACAAGTAAAGAAGAAAGGGCAGCATCCTGCCGGTTGCAAGACGTCTGCCCCTTCCTGTTCCCTTACATAGCCGATGGCTAGCTACGAGACGGATAGGTCCCTTGCAGGCAGATGATGAAGTTTACACAATTAGAGGGCTGCAAAATCTGGAAAGGCTGATTGCCTCCCGCAGGCGACAGGTTGACAGCGAGGGCCTCCTGACCCAGGCGGATGTTGCGCATCTCAGGCTGGTAGTAGAGGCCTGAGCGGGCATTGGGGTCAAAGCGCTGCCCTTCCAGTAACTCTCCTTTGGCCACATTCAAGCTCACCGAGCCTTGATGGGTATGGCTGGGCATCTGGCTTAGGTTGAGGGTCACGCTTTCCCAGCCAGTCTTTTCACCCAGACGACGAGAAGTAAGCCCTGGGCCATTGCCCGGATGCATGGGGATACGACCCCGCATGTCGGGCAAGCCAAAAGTAGTTCGCCCATCCCCACCATAAGTGGTACCAAGAATGGAGAAGAGGGCCTGATTCTGGGAAATGGCCAACAACTGGCCATCGCAGAGGGCCCAGCCTCGCGGGGCAAAGTTGCCCCCAAACATGCGGATCTCGCCGATGGTCCCATTGTTGAAGTCGGTCGGAGCCGTCACGACAGGAGCCTCAGCCTGCGGGGCGCGGATGCTGCTGGTGAGGAAGATAGCGCCCCCGGCCAGATAAGGCAGAATGGCCAGCCAGACGAGGGTGCGCACAGTGGATGGCTTTAGCGTTTGCATCGTAGGATAGATAAGTAGTAAATAGAGAAAGCGTTGGGTTGGATTGAAGA
>RFHL01001192.1 GCA_003696875.1 Bacteroidota bacterium
GTCCTGGGGCTATCACCAGCGGGACTTTGGCTGGCGGCCGGTCGAGGCCCTGCTCGACAACCTCATTGCCAATGCCTCGCGCAACGGCAATCTCCAACTCAATGTCGGCCCTATGGCCGACGGAAGTTTCCCGAAAGCCGCCTTGCGGCGGCTGCGGCAAGTGGGAGCCTGGGTCGCTACCAACCGCGAGACGCTTTGGGAAGCGGAACCGATCGACCTGCCCGCCCCGGCGGGTTGCTACCTCATGGCCACGGAACTGGACGCGCAGACCCTGCGCCTGTATGTGCATGTGCGCGACTGGCCCGCCGACGGCGAGCTCTATCTGCGCGGCCTGGGCCAGAATCCTATGCAAGCCTTCGAGTGGGAGACGGGCCGGCAATTGAATTATCAACCTGATCACGAGGGCATCCGTCTGGACCTGTCGCATCCGGCTCCGGACCCGAGCTTCAGCGTGCTGGTGGTGGATGTACCAAAGGCGGCGCTGGAGGAATGAGGGAAAATCATCTACGGAGGAAGAAAAAGCCTTTCCCAGAGCGGGGTTTATTCAGCATGTTGCTGATTGGAACCCCTCTGGCCTATGAAAAAGCAACTCATCGGATGCCTGACCTTGCTCCTGCTCGCGTGTCTGATTCCGGCTGGGCTTCAGGCTCAGGCTGAAGTCACACCCCCGGAAGGGCTCTCGCGTAGTGCCTGGAAGCGTGCTCATAAGCGCTGGCAGCTTATCCGGTTTCCCGCCCACATCACCGGGGTAGACAGTGCGGTATTTACAGGGCAGATCTATGCCATTGATGGAGATACCCTGCTGCTGTGGCCTTCACCCGAGCACTTTGTCCCGGGCCCGGAGGCTCAGTTACTCAGGCTGGCGGTGGCTGACATTGAGGGTATCCACATCCTGAGGGAGCGCAGCTTTTGGCGAGGAGCTGGCAAAGCCGCCCTGATCGTGGGAGGCCCCGCCCTGCTCCTGGATGTAGAGAATGCCGACGGGGATTTTCTCCCCCCTGTAGTACACCTGCTGGTGACCGGAGCTTTGATAACCACTCCTGTTGCTCTGATCGCTGGCGCCGTACACAAGGCGGGACAGGTCGACAAGGACTTCCGCATTTCCGGAGATCTCGAAAGCGATGTGGCAACCCTGGAAAGGGTAGCCACATACAGCCTGTATCCGGCGGGCATCCCTCCCCAAGCCCCCAGAGATGACGTACCGACCTCCTCCTTGGCCCCTGATCTACAGGAGCTTGAACATGCGCGGGCCTATTCGCCCCTGCTGAAAAAGCTGTTCCCCAGCAGAAGGGTTTTCCTGGAGTTTTATCCAGGGGTGGGGTACAGCACGGCCTCGACTCAGATGGCGGAGGCCATGGGAGAGGCAAGCTCCTCAACCAACCACACGAGTCCCCTTATCCTGGGCGGAGAAGCGATGTTCAAAGTAAAAAACCACTGGCGAGCCGGGGCTGCCTTTCAGTATGCCCGCAGGATAAGCATGATTCAGGAAACCGACATCATAGGATCTGGTGGCTTTAAGTCCTACACATACTATTCATTCAATGACCCCGCCTTCCTGGCGGGGCTGGTGGAGTATGTGCATCAGCCTATGCACGGATTAACGAGCCACCGCATAGAATGGAGCGCAGCCGCCGGGCTGAGCCTCCTGTTTACCAGGATGTCCCAAAGCGCTGGTTTCATGCGAGAGAATACGACCTGGGGGTTTGCAGAAGGAGAGGTTTATAAAAAAGCCCAACTCCCCGGTCTTTTGCTCCCAAGCAGGCTGAGATTCTATCCCCAAAAAACATCTCCCTTGGCCTCAAAGGCCAAGTGCACGGGGTACTTCCATATGCTGTCGAGGCGCTATCCTTTGATCCGTCCCAATACAGTCCCTCCATTGATGAGATGTTATTCGAAGGGGCCAGCGCCACACCGCCAATGGTAATCCCGGCCCATACCATCCACCTGTCCTCAGTGGCAGTATTTGGGAGCCTGGGGCTGCACTTTTAGTCGAATTCTAATCCTAGCAGATGGGCCCCACCGGGTGTATGAGGCGGCCGAGAGGTTCTTTTTTAGATTTCGTAGGCCTATTTCATCTCATCAAAACAAGTCCCGCACATCCATAGCCAGAAACTCATCCCATGGCAAGCCTCCATCGCCAACGAGCAAGGTTTTATGCGGTTGATAGCGCTCCTGGAAAAGCTGCATCCCCTTCGTTTGCCCTGACCTGCGGCCACTTTTTACCTCTAAGCCGATATGCTGATTGCGGTAGCCCAGTACAAAATCTACTTCCTGATTGCGCTCACGCCAGTATACAGCTCCAGGTCAAAGCTCAGGGATTGATTGAGTAAATGAGCCCCTACGGCAGACTCTACCCAACGCCCCCATTCGGTGGGCTCTGCCCGAACTTGCTCAAAAGAAAGGGCTTGCTGGGCACTAAGCAGTGCCGAATTATGCACCTGAAACTTTGGGCTAGAGGCCCGCTGGCGGACAGTTTGAGGACTAAATTTTTGCAAACCTGACAGCAGGCCCGCTTGGTGCAACAAATCCAGATAATGGGGCAGGGTGGTGGTATTTCCTGCATCTTGAAGTTGGCTCAAGATTTTCGTGTAGGAAAGCATCTGCCCGGAAAACTGGCAGCCTAGCTCAAAGAGGCGCTTCATAAGCGCGGGCTTATTGACCTGCGTGAGCATAAGTACATCTTTCGAAATGCTCGCTTCGATCAAAGCCGCCGAAACGTAGCTTTTCCAGCGCTCTTCCTCCTGAACCAAAGCAGCCGCACCCGGATATCCTCCAAACCATACATACTGGTCTGCCTCAAAGCCAAATGCATCTCGCATTTCAGCATAAGACCAATGCCCCAGATAACTTGCCTCAAAACGTCCGGCCAATGATTCGGAAAGGCCTTTGTGCAGCAATAAGCGCGAAGAACCTAGAATAATGACGTGAAGCGGAAGCCTATTTTGGGTATCCGTATCCCATTCCCGCTTCACCCATTCACTCCAATTATCGATTTTTTGTGCCTCATCAATGACCAATAACCCTTTTGAAGCCCCTTCCTTTTGCAGGAGGAGGCGCGCTCGCTCCCACTGCTGGCGAATCCACACGCCCTGCCCAGAGGCAATAGCATCTGCAGAGGCATAATGGCTCGGAAACCGAAGATGTGCCCGTAGCTGTTGCACCAAGGTCGTCTTCCCCACCTGCCTCGGACCATATATAACTGGAATAAACCGTCTAGGCTCCGCCTGAACCCTTCCCGCAATTATCTGAAAATGAGTTCATTGGAACGTATCATGCAATTTACTCAATACACTGAGTGCTCTGTCAAGTGGAAAATGACGGGAAAGCGGTCGCAGATTTTTTCGCAGATCATGGTCCCGGCAAGCCGGGAAGTTTGGCGGGCCAAACGAGGCA
>RFHL01001193.1 GCA_003696875.1 Bacteroidota bacterium
GCCTGGATCTGGTGAGCTACAGCTGTGGCCAGTGCCAGAGTATTTTTGCCCAGCCTCCGGAGGTTCCGGCAACAAGCTGTCCCTTTTGCGAGGGAGAGGAGTTGGGCCGCGGGCAACAGCACCAGCAGTTGGCCGAGCCTTTCTCCCTCATTCCCTTTGCCATCTCCCGCAGTTCGGCCCTGAGTCGCCTGGGCCGGCTGTGGCTGTTGCCGCCCGCCATCCGGGCGGTGTTGAAACCGGAGCGCATGCGGGCGATGTATATCCCCTTTTTCCTGTTTGATACCCTCACGCGCTCTACCTGGCGGGCGATGGTGGGCTTCTCCTTCATCGAAAATACCCGCAACGGGCCGCGCGATAGCAAGGCCTGGGAACCGTCGACCGGCTACTACGAGCATTTTTATGAGAATTTGGAAGTACCGGCCTCGGTAGGCGCAGATCCCGTAAACCTGGCCGACATCCTGCCTTTTGACTGGAGTAAAGTCGTGCCCTACGATCCTCGCTACCTTCGCGACACGCCGGTCGAGTGCTATCAGGAGTCGGAGATTGGTACCTTTCGTCTGGCCGATCAGTTGCTGGATATGGAGATCCATGACGCCATCATGGGTCGCCTGCCCGGGCATGATGTCAAGAAGATGCTCGTCAATTCCGAGAAGCACAGCATTGCCTTCCGGCATGTGTTGGTGCCCGTATGGGTAGCTTCCTTCGTTTTCCGGGGGGAATTGTACCAGTTTCTGATCAATGGCCAGAGCGGTAAAATCACCGGAGACCGGCCCCTCTCCAACCGCCGTCTGTTTATCCTGCTGGGCGGGCTCTTTTTGCTCATCGTCTTGCTGGTGGTGCTGCTGAGTCTATGAGATCGGGGATCTACATTATCCCGTTTTTATTGGGCATCCTCGCTTCGGGGCTCCTCCCGGCCCAAAGCCGGGAATGGCGCGGCCGGGTGCGCAACGCTGCCGGGGAGCCCTTGCCTTACGCCAGCCTGCGGCTGGCAGACGGCACCCTCGGCACCCTGACCAATGCCGAGGGTGTTTTTGTGCTCCGCCTGCCGGCAGACCAGGGCGGGACCACTCTGCGTGTCTCGTCCCTCGGCTACGCCAGCCAGCTCGTAGAGCTGGCCGCTCACCCGCCCGGAAGGGGCCTGGTGATCACGCTGGAGGCCCGGCCCGTCACCCTGGCTCCGGTCACCATCTACCC
>RFHL01001194.1 GCA_003696875.1 Bacteroidota bacterium
AGCTGCGCGTGGTAGGCAGCGTGCTCTACGTAGCTGCCCATCCGGACGATGAAAACACCCGCCTGATTGCCTACCTGGCCCAAGGCAAGGGCTACCGTACCCGCTATTTGTCCCTTACCCGGGGTGATGGGGGCCAAAACCTGATCGGCGATGAAAAAGGCCCAGCCCTGGGCCTGCTGCGGACCCAGGAACTGCTCGCTGCCCGGCGGGTCGACGGGGCCACCCAACGCTTTTCCCGGGCCTATGACTTTGGGTACTCCAAGGGGCCCGAGGAAACGCTGGCCATTTGGGACAAGGAGGCCGTGCTGGCGGATGTGGTGCGGGCGATCCGCACCTTCCGGCCAGATGTGATCATCACCCGCTTTGCGACGCCTGAGAAAGGCGGTGGTGGGCATGGACACCATACAGCCTCAGCCATGCTGGCGCATGAGGCCTTTGCCCTGGCTGGTGATCCCAATGCCTTTCCGGAGCAGTTGGAAAGCCTGAAGCCCTGGCAGCCGAAGCGGCTGCTGTGGAACAACTACTGGGTATTTCGCCGCTACCAGCCTTCGGAAGAGGAGAAAAAAGGTATCGTCACGGTGGATATCGGGGCTTATGACCCCCTGCTCGGTCAGAGCTATGGCGAAATTGCCTCCACAGCGCGGAGCATGCACCGCTGCCAGGCTTTTGGGACGGCCCGCTACCGCGGGTCGCTGGAGGAGTATCTAGAGTTTGAGCTGGGGGAACCCATCGCCGATGGGGAGCTGTTTAGTGGAATCGAAACCAGCTGGAATCGCCTGCCCGGTGGGGCCAAGGTGGGGAAGCTGCTGGACAAAGCCTACGAAAAATTTAATCCCAGCCGGCCGGGAGAGATCGTCCCCGTGTTGTTGGAAGCCTATCGGGCCCTGGCGGCAGCCGAGACCATGGCGGCTGGCCAGCCCGATGCCCATTGGTATGCCACCAAGCGAGAGGACCTTCAAGCCCTGATCGCCTATTGTGCCGGGCTCTGGTTTGAGGTGCATAGCAGCGAGCCCATCGTGGCCCTGGGAGACAGCCTGACCCTCACGGCCCGCTATATCAAGCGGGGAGAGGTGGCGGTCAAACTGGAGCGGGCCCAGCTGGGCGACCAAAGTCTGGCGCCACAAGCGGTCCTGGGCAACAATGGGGAGGTACAGGAGCTGCCGGTCCGGGTGAGCACCCGGGGGCTCACCATTACGCAGCCTTACTGGCTCGTCGAGCCCCAGGAAAAGGGCCTCTTTACCGTGGCGCAGCCCGATCTGATCGGCCTGCCCGAAACGCCGCCGGCCATCATGGCCGAGCTGGTCTTTGAGATTGAGGGGCAGTCCATTTCCTTTTCCACCCCGGTGGTCCACCGCTATGTAGACCGTGCGGTTGGCGAGCTGTACCGGCCCCTGGCCGTCAGTCCGCCCGTGACCGCCAACATCGGGGAAAAGGTGTATCTGTTTTCGACCTCGGAACCTCAGGAAGTAGATTTGCGCCTGCGCAACTTCGCGCCCGGTACCCGGGCCGAGGTGAGCTTTGTCCTGCCAGATGGCTGGCAGGTCACGCCGTCCCAGCTGACCGTAGATTTTGATCAGGTTGGGGAAGAGCGACCGGCTCGGGTGATGGTACGGCCGCCGGATGTGCAGTCGGTGGGACCGCTTCAGGTTCAGATTTCCGTGGATGGGAAGACCTGGACGCAAGGCTTTGCCGAGATCGCCTACGATCATATCCCTACGCAGGTATACTTTCCGCCGGCCGAAGCCCGCCTGGTTCGGGTCGACTTGGAGAAGCGCGGGGAGCGCGTGGCTTACCTGATGGGGTCCGGTGATGAGATCCCCCGGTCGCTGGTTCAGGTGGGGTACCAGGTGGATCTGCTGGAAGACGATCAAGTCACGGAATCCAACCTGATGCAGTACGATGCTGTGATAGCCGGTATCCGGGCCTATAATGTGCGCAAACGGATGCCCTTTCTGCAGGAGGAGATTCTGAAATATGTAGCCAAAGGGGGGACCTACATCGTGCAGTACAACACCACGTACGACATTAGTACGGATCAGCCCGGGCCTTACCCCTTGCAACTGTCTCGTGAACGCGTAACGGTCGAGGAAGCCCCTATGGAATTTTTGCAGCCGGATCACCCTTTGCTGCACGGTCCTAATCAGATCACCGCCGCCGATTTCGACGGCTGGATACAGGAACGGGGTCTCTACTTCCCCAATGAATGGGATGATCGCTACGAAGCCTTGTTTTCTAGCCATGATCCCGGCGAGGACCCGCTTCACGGCTCCCTGCTGGTCGCCAAGTATGGCGAAGGCTACTTTGTCTATACCGGGTTGAGCTTCTTCCGGGAACTCCCGGCTGGTGTGCCGGGTGCCTATCGCTTGTTTACCAATATGATTTCCCTCGGACAAACCGAAGAGTAGCCCTTTATCTGTATTTCATGGCTGATTCCTCTGAAAATGACGAGTTGCGCCAGCTTTTTCCCCTGGCAAAAAGCTGGACCCGTCTGTATGCCTTTGTTCTGTTGGAACTGCTGGTCCTGATCGGTTTGTTTTACTGGTTTGGGCAGGCTTTTTCCTGATTCGTTTGCTGTTCTGTAGCGGGCTAAATTCATCTTGTCTATGACACTCGTTGACTGGTTGGTCATGGGGGGCACCATTACCCTGATCATCGCTTACGGTATCTGGCGTAGTCGTGGACAACGCGACATTCGGGGCTATTTTCTCTCTAATAATGACCAAAAATGGTGGTCCATCGGCCTGAGCATTATGGCCACGCAGGCCAGCGCGATCACCTTTTTGTCGACGCCTGGGCAAGGATTCGGGGATGGGATGCGCTTTGTGCAGTTTTATTTTGGGTTGCCCATCGCGATGGTTGTCATCAGTATGGTAGCCATCCCCATCTACCGCCGCCTCAATGTCTTTACCGCCTATGAGTATCTTGAGCAGCGCTTTGACCTGAAAACACGCACCCTGGGGGCGCTGCTGTTTTTGCTGGGCCGCGGCCTGGCCGCTGGCATCACCATCGTGGCCCCGGCCATCATCCTGGAGACCCTGCTCGGATGGGATCTGACCTGGACCTGCGTGGGAATCGGCGTACTGGTGATGCTCTATACCGTGACCGGTGGAACCAAGGCGGTGGCGCAGACGCAGCAGCAGCAGATGGGCGTCATCCTCCTGGGGATGCTTCTGGCGGGGGTGCTGATGGTGTGGAAACTGCCCGACTCGGTCAGTTTTGGGGACGCCCTGCACCTGGCCGGCGGGGCCGGCCGGCTGGAGGTGATCACCCTTCCTGATAGCTTTGATAACTTTATCCAGGACCGGTACAACATCCTATCTGGCCTGGTGGCGGGGACTTTCCTGGCCCTGAGTTACTTCGGGACCGACCAATCCCAGGTGCAGCGATATCTGGGCGGAAAATCCATCAGCGAGATCCGGATCGGACTCCTCTTCAATGGCATCTTCAAGGTGCCCATGCAGTTTTTGATCCTCTTTATCGGGGCGATGTTGTTCGTGTTCTACCAGTTCTATCCCACCCCGATGTTTTTTAACGACCGCGAGGTCGCCCTGACCCTGGAGAGTCCATATGCGGGAGAATATCAGGCGCTGGCCGCCCAATACGATTCTCTGGACCAGACCAAGCGCAGCCTGTGGCTGCGGTGGGCAGAGCTGAGGGAGGGCGACCCGGCCTCGGCCAATTCGCTGCAGGCCGAGGCGCTGGCCCTGGAGGCCCAGCAGGCCGAGCTGCGGGAGGCCGGGATCAAGGTTATGGGACGACGCGACCCTAACGCCAACCTGAAGGACCAGGATCGGGTGTTTCTCAACTTTGTCCTGAACCACCTCCCGATCGGCCTTGTAGGCCTGCTCATGGCGGTAATCTTCTCTGCTGCCATGTCGTCGACCGCCGCCGAGCTGAATGCGCTGGCCTCGACGACCGTCGTCGATATCTATCGGCGTATGATCCGCCCATCGGGTACGGACGCCCACTACCTGGGCGTTTCCCGGGGACTTACCTTCGCCTGGGGCGTGTTGGCCATTCTTTTTGCCATTACCGCCGGCCGCTTCGAAAACCTCATTGAGTATGTCAATATCCTGGGTTCTCTGTTCTATGGGACCATTCTCGGGCTCTTTGTGGTGGCCTTCTTCTTTCCCCGGATTCAGGGAACGGCCACCTTCTGGAGCGGCCTCGTAGCTGAAGCATTGGTGATGGCCTGCTTTTTTCTTCCGATGTGGTGGCCGGAAACATTCGCCTGGCTTAACATCGGCTACCTATGGTTCAACCTAATCGGCTGTGTGGTGGTGGTACTTGTAGCGATGGGCGTACAGGCTTTGCGTCCAGAGTAGGTCCCTTTCTTGATCGAATCTAACCGCGATGTGCTGGGCGTAAGGTTTTAGTTGTTGATGTCTGGTTGAGAAAATGAGTGGGTGAACGATTTTTTTTAATTAATTGATAGTAAGTGAATTAAGTTCCGTACTTGAATGACTTGAATCAGTTTGTAATTTTTTTTCAAAAAATATCATGTAAGAATAATACCTTTTTCGAACTAAATGCGTACCTTTGTTAGAAACACTTAACAATAGGGCCATGCGTCTATCTATCCTAATCCCCAGCTTCCTTTATTTTTTGCTCTTGATTCTAACGCCTTCGCATGCCATACCTCTTCCGGCCTATGAGGTAGGCTATATTGCGATGGAAAATGATCCGCCTGCCCAGCCAGATCCTGAAACATCTTCCCGGAGATATGAGGCACAGAAGGCCTAGTCTTTCAGCCGAATGTTTAGTTCATCCTTGATGTCGCACAGCAGCGCTACTGCCTGGCTCAGGTGGGTAGCCCTGCTGTCTTTGGTCAGGAAGTGACGGTAGAGATACAGCAAGGATTCGTCCTCGATAAGCAGCAAGCCGGCCTCCGGGTTTTTAAACAGTTCGTAGATGCTGATCTTGACATCGTCTGAAAGGATGATGCCGGCAAACATGGGGTCATTGGTGAGGACCTGATAGGCCTCCCCGAGGTCTTGAGCGATCCGTACGGGTCGGTCAAGGGTACTCCAGGTTAGCAGGTCGGGGTCTGACAGCTCGCTGCGGTGGATCATCAGCGCCTTGCGGTTGGGGTTGGTCATCGGGATGCTCACCTTGATGAGGTCGTGCTGCCCGGGGGGCAGGTTGGGGCGGGCGGGAGCTGGCTCGATGCGGAGGGGGTAGCCTCGGTGCCGCCCAAAGAGGGTAAAGTC
>RFHL01001195.1 GCA_003696875.1 Bacteroidota bacterium
CCATGCCCGTCGCTATCCACACGAGTTTTCCGGGGGGCAGCGACAGCGGGTGTGCATCGCCCGGGCCCTGGCGGTAGGCCCGCGCTTTGTCGTCTGTGATGAGTCTGTCTCGGCCCTGGATGTGTCGGTGCAAGCCCAGGTGCTCAACCTGCTGCGGGATCTGCAGGACGAGCTGGGGCTTACCTACATCTTCATCTCCCACGACCTGAGCGTGGTCAAGTTTATGAGTGATCGCATGATGGTGATGAAAGCGGGGAAAATCGTGGAGATGGGCGATGCCGAGCGTATCTATGCGCAGCCGGAAGCCGCTTATACCCAGCGGCTTATTGCGGCAGTGCCGCAGCTGTCCGAAGGGCGTTAGATCCGGGCTGCTTTCAAACAGCATTTTCGGATGAAAAGCGGTTTTTTACCCCCAAATATCCGCGCCGATGAAACGCCGCTTATGTATCCTCCTTGCTTGTTGTATGCCCTGGCTGTTGCCCGCCCAATTTGATGAAGGTTTTGGCTTTGAGTCGGGCAGTGGCAATGAATCCATTTCCCTGACCATGATCCGGAGTCAGGTCGTCTTTCAGGTCAATTCCTTTGAGGCATATAATGAGGGGCTTGGCGATCCCTTTAACCACGTCATAGAGTTTACGGTGGCCTCCGATGTGGATTTTGATGTGCGCTTTGGGGTGGCGGATTTTCAGAATGAGTATGGCGACGTCATTGACCCCCGTAACTTTGGTTATCGGGTAGAGAGCCTGGGCATGCACCGGACTGGATCCAACTTTAAGTTTATGGGGACGGGGCAAAATCCCTCCCGTCTCGTCCTGATGGACGAGACGCGAGAGATCATATCTTCCCACGGCCAGGGCAATGCCGGCTCTAACATGGACAACCATTTTAAAATCACGGTGCAGCTCGGCACCAAAGAGGTTCGGGACCTGAGCAACCTGCCGCCGCTGGTGAAGCAGCGCATCGCCGACGGGCATTACGGCGGGCGGGTAATGATCACGGTGCTGCCGGAACCCTGGTAGACTGACTCAAGTCATTGCCACAGACGGCTGGGGTGATTTGTTTTGGGGACAACCCTTTTGTCCTATGCGAATCCTCGTTTTCTTGCTATTGCTAACCCACGGGTTGATTCACGGCCTGGGAGGGGCCAAAGCTTTTGGTTGGCTGGACCTGCCGGCCTTATCAGCACATGTTTCCCGCTTATGGGGTGGGGTTTGGCTGGTTGCAGGTTTGCTGACCATACTCACGGCGATCTTATACCTACAGCGACAGCCCCTTTGGTGGTTTTGGGGCCTGGCGGCCCTGCTGTTTTCTCAGGCGGCGGTCTTCGCCTTCTGGGGAGATGCCCGGTGGGCCACGCTGGTC
>RFHL01001196.1 GCA_003696875.1 Bacteroidota bacterium
TCCGAGTGGCCCGGGCGGGTGGCCGAGCTGGAGCAGCTGGACATGCCGCCCGAAAACTGGGCGCAACTCCTCGCCCACCCGGAAGGGGAGGTCATCGGCCCTTACCAGCTGGTGCGGCACCTGGGCCGCGGCGGAATGGGCAGCGTCTATCTGGGCGAGCGGGTGGAAGGGGACTTTGCCCAGCAGGTCGCGATCAAGCTGTTGCGGCCGGGGCTAGCGCAGGATCAGCTGCTGGCCCGTTTTCGGGCCGAGCGACAGATACAAGCCCACCTGGAGCACCCCCACATCGCCCGCCTGCTGGGCGGGGGGCGCGATGCGCAGGGCCAGCCCTACTTCTCAATGGAGTATGTGCCGGGCCTGCCTATCGATGCCTATTGCGAGGACCAATCCCTCTCTGTGCCGGAGCACCTGACACTCTTCCTCCAGGTCTGTGAGGCCCTGAGCTATGCCCACCGGCAATTGGTCATTCACCGCGACCTGAAACCCTCCAACATCCTGGTCACGGACGAAGGGGTGGCCAAGCTGCTGGATTTTGGGATTGCCCGCCTGATGGAGGAGGGGGAAGCGATGACGCAGGCCGGCGACCGGCTGTATACCCCGGAATATGCCTCCCCGGAGCAGGCGTAGGGCAAAGCCGTAGGAACAGCCACCGATGTGTATTCGCTGGGGGGGGGGGTATGCTACGAGTTGCTCTGTGGAGCACGACCCCTGGATCTGCAGGACCTGTCTCCCGCCGAGCGGGAGCGACACGGCTGCTGTCGGACCAGCCGAGCCCGCCCAGCCAGCGCCTGCCGGTGCCCTCTGCGGTGCGCCCGCTGCTGCGGGGCGACCTGGAACCATCTGCCTCCTACTACCAGTGAGGGTCGACCTGCTGCAGCAAGACCTGAGTGAGTAAAACCGCTATGCGGCCCAAGCCTATCAGAACTATGGGTATCTACTCGCTCGTACGGGCGATACGACGGGGATCCGATGGCTGCGGCAGGGTGTGGCGATCCGGGAAGCGATCTCGCCCGAGAGTACGCAGCTGGGCATTACGCTGCGGCAGCTGGGGGGGGGGCGGCCGAGGCGGACTCGCTCTTGCGCCTGAGCCTGGCGTATCTGACGGCCCTGCTGGGGGCCGGCCACGAAGAAACCCAGGCGACCCGGCACCTGCTGGGAGCCTCGGCTCCCTAGAGGGGCCAACGGGCCCCGCCCTCGGGTGAGGGAAGCAGCGAAATCGGATGTACCTTGCGGAAAAAGATGCCTATGGAAACACCGCCGTCTATCATATTGATTGCCGCCATGTCGCGGGAACGGGTGATCGGCACGCCCGGGGGCATGCCTTGGTCGGTACCGGAGGAGTATACGCACTATCTGGACCAGATTCGGGACCAGACGGTGGTGATGGGGCGGCGCACCTTTGAGCTCTTCGGGGCAGATCTCACCAGCCGGCATACGCTGGTGCTGAGCCGGACCCTGCCGGCCGGGCCGGGCTATGCGGTCTATGGCGATCTGGATACCCTTGTCGCTGCCGCGCAGGCGCGCGGCCGGACGATCTTTGTGGCGGGTGGCAGCCGGGTGTATGCGCAGCTTATGCCGCGGGCCGACCGGATGCATCTCTCCGAGATCCGGGGCGAATATGTGGGGACGGCCTACTTCCCGCCCTTTGGGGCGGCGGACTGGCGACTGGAGGAGGAAGTGGATCACGGAGACTGGGTGTACCGGGAGTGGGAACGGAGGCCCTAAACCCTGGGGCGATGGCATGGCGGGGCGCTAGGGGGCTGGAAGGGGCGACCAGCGGGAGCCGCCCGCAGCGCAGCGGAGGGCCGAGCGGAGCGAGCCTGGAAGCACCCGACGGCGACGCCGGGCTTGCCCGCCGCCGCCGGAGCGCCCTCCTGATCCAGCCGGGCCTTTCCGTTATTGCCAACATTTTCCCAACTTGCAGGGAGGGAGATGACAGAAGTCAGAGTAGAGAAGTCAGAAAAAGTCTTATTGAGCAGGCTTCGTCTTTGACCGATGGTGAACCCTCCCGGAAGTTGCTCTTGACGGGAACATCCCCTGCCCCATCTGCGATACGTATCCTCGCCTGACCTCTGACCGCTCAAACTACATGGAATCCGTTCAGCATTATATCCAGGAAGGTATCCTCTATGAGCCGGTGATCCCGGACATCCACGACTGGCCGATTGCGAAGCTGTTTCGGAAGAAGTCGGCCTTTCTGGAGGAGGTGATTGAGGAGACGCTGGCACAGCTGAACCGGAAGGCGGGGGCGAAGGGGATCATAGATGTGATCGAGAAGACGATGTACCTGGAACGGATCCGGATGACGGAGGAGCCATGGAAGGTGGACCCGAAGGACGAGTCGCGCTTCTGGTCGCAAATCAAGAAGGAGCTGGTCACCAATGAGCAGGTGGAGGCGAATCCGGAGGCTTTTGTGACGCGGAATAATGAGATGCTGGAGCGGATTGTGTCGCGCTATGCGCATGAGATCGCGAGCACCTTCAAGCCGGGTAGCTACCATTTTGCCAAGCGCTTTTTGCCGCTCTTTTTCTCGACCCTGCTCAATGCCTCGGCGGGCAAGACCATACGCTCGGTGATCTACCACAATGTACACCTACAGGAGCGGGTGAATCTGGTGGGCGAAACGGAGGCGATCCGAAACCTATCCAAGCGGGGTACCATCGTGCTGGTGCCGACGCACTTGAGCAATGTGGACTCGATCCTGGTGGGCTGGGGGCTGCATGCCCTGGGGCTGCCGGCCTTTATCTACGGGGCGGGGCTCAACCTCTTCAACACCCAAATCTTGGGCTACTTCATGAACCGGCTGGGAGCCTACAAGGTGGACCGCCGCAAGAAGAACCCTGTCTATCGGGAGACGCTGAATGCCTACTCGACCATCGCATTGCTGGAGGGGGTGCACAGCCTCTTCTTTCCCGGCGGGACGCGCTCCCGCTCGGGCACGATCGAGAAGCATCTGAAGCTGGGCCTGCTGGGAACGGCGATGGAGGCACAGCGGCGCAACTTCCTGCAGGGGGCCCGCTCGGGCCGGGAGAAGATCTTTGTGGTGCCGCTGGTGATGAGCTACCACTTCACGCTGGAGGCGGCCTCCCTGATCAAGCAGCACCTGACCCGGGTGGGGCAGGAGCAGTACTACATCCTCGACGGGCAGCCGGCGAGCTATACCAAGTTTCTCCGCTTTGTATGGACGACCTTCAGCTCCAGCTCGGATATTGTACTGGCCTTTGGCAAGCCGATGGACATCTTTGGCAACTTTGTGGATGATGAAGGCAACAGCCTGGACCATCGCGGTCGCCTGATCGATGTGAAGGAATACTTCATGAGCCGGGGCAAGATCACCGAGGATGTGCAGCGGGACCACGAGTATACCCGGATGCTGGGCAGCCGGATCGTGGAGCGCTATCACGTGGAGAACCGGGTTTTTTCCAGCCACCTGGTGGCCTTTGTGGCTTTTCAGATGCTGAAGCGAAAGTTTCCAAGCCTGGACCTCTTCGGGCTGCTGCGCATCCCGGAAGATGAGCGCACCCTGCCAATGGGGGCCTACCGGGAGGCCCTGGAGCGGGTGCTGGCCCGGCTGCGCTACCTCTCGGACCGCAGCAAGGTGCACCTCGCCCCGCATCTGATCAACGATGCGGCGACCATCATAGAGCACGGCATCAAGAACCTGGGGATCTACCATGCCAAGCGGCCCCTGCGCTATCAGAATGAGCATACGCTGGCCTCGGACAGCATGAATCTCCTGTATTACTATCACAACCGACTGGACGGCTATGAACTCGAAAGCCTCTTCGACTGATACCGTAGGCGTAGTGGGGGCGGGCAGCTTTGGGCTGGCCCTGGCCAACCTGCTCGCCGCCAACCGCCCGGTGCTGCTCTATGCCCGCCGCCCGGAGGTGGTGGAGGAACTGCAGCGGACCCGCCGACACGGCGGGCGGGAGATCCTGCCCGAGATCGAGCTGACCAACGACCTGGAGGCCCTGGCGCACCGCTGTGAGCTGGTGTTTCCGGTGGTGCCGTCGACGGCCTTTCCGGAGATGCTGCACCAGCTGTCGCCGCATCTGCGGCCTTCGCACAAGGTGATCCACGGGACCAAGGGCCTCTTTGTGTACTTGCCGGAGGGGGAGACCCTGCAGAGCGTGAAGCAGCTGCGGCGGGAAGATGTGCGCACCATGAGTGAGCTGATCCAGGAGGAGACGGTGGTGCGGCGGGTGGGCTGTGTGGCCGGCCCCAATCTGGCCGGGGAGATCTTTGAAGGGCAACCTGCCGCCACCGTGGTGGCGAGTCCCTTTGAAGAGGTGATCCGGGAGGGACAGGGCGCGCTGCGCAGCGGGCGCTTTCGGGTGCATGGCAACCATGACCTCTTTGGCATCGAGCTGGCCGGGGTGCTGAAAAACATCATGGCCATCGCGGCGGGTATCCTGCACGGACTGGGCTATGGGGACAATACCCGGGCCCTGCTGGTGACCCGGGGCCTGGCCGAGATGATCTACGTAGGCCGCAGCCTGGGGGCCGATGTGCGCTCCTTTCTGGGGCTGGCGGGGATTGGCGATCTGGTGGCGACCTGCTCCAGCCCGCGCAGCCGCAACTTTACCGTGGGCTATCGCCTGGGACAAGGCGAGGCCCTGGACGACATTCTCGCCAGTATGGAGGAGATCGCCGAAGGCCTGAATACCGTGAGCATCGTGCGTGCCCTCACGGTGGGGCAAGGGATCTCGGCTCCTATCACGCTCACCTTGTATCGTACCCTCTTTGAGGATATGGACATCGCCCGCGGCATGCGGCTGCTGATGGAGTTTCCCTTTTCGGAGGACGTGGATTTTATTTGAGGGTTCTGTTGATTGGAAATGGGGCCTGTGCCGCATTTTGAGGGCAACCTTTATTCCTTGTTCCCGTAATAATGTTTAAACATTTATTTTGGTTGTTTCCTCATACTCCCCAATCGCCCCATCCCATGAACCGCAAAAACTTTTTTCGGCAGGCCCTGTTAGGTACCGCGGCCACCCTTGGTGGCCGGCACCTACTGGGGCAGTCTGATTTTTCATCATCATCAACCTACGACAAACTCATGGCACAAGTCGGATTCAATCGCCTCCCCAACGAAGAAGTTCGCCCCCCCAAAACGGTGCTCCATCGCGCGGATACGCGCGGCCACGCCAACCATGGTTGGCTGGATTCCCACCACAGCTTCAGCTTCGCGAATTACTATAATCCCGAGCGGGTGCACTTTGGGGTGCTGCGGGTCCTCAACGACGACTATGTCGCCGCTGGGCAGGGTTTTGGGAGCCATCCCCACGACAACATGGAGATCATCTCCATCCCGTTGGAGGGGGACCTGGAGCATCAGGACAGCATGGGCAACAAGGCAGTCATTCGGGCCGGGGATGTGCAGGTGATGAGCGCCGGCACCGGCGTGTACCACAGCGAGTACAACAAAAACGCCGATCAGCCGGTCAAGTTCCTGCAAATCTGGGTTTTCCCCCGCGAGCGGGGCGTGACGCCCCGCTACGATCAGATCACCCTGCCGGCCGATGCGCCGCGCAACCAGCTGCAACAGGTGCTCTCGCCCCACCCGGACGATGCCGGGGTGTGGATTCACCAGGATGCCTGGTTTTACATCGGCGAATTTGACGCCGGTCAGGGCACGACCTACACCCTCAAGAAGCCCGGCAATGGGGTCTATGCCTTCGTGCTGGAGGGAGATTTCACCCTCGGTGGGCAGGACCTGCACCGCCGCGACGGCCTGGGCATCTGGGATGTCGGGCAGTTTGAGCTGAGGGCCGAAAGCGATGCCCGTATCCTGCTCATGGAAGTGCCAATGAGTGTTTAGGGATGCCTTCCCGGTCTGACAAAAGCCCCCCATCTCGGACGAGATGGGGGGCTTTCTGCGAAGAAAGACAGGCAAAATAGAATTCCATGGATCAAGGTAAAAGAGGAGCCGTCTCACCTCTCAACATCTCGGCTCTCGACTCTCCATTAGACGGGATGAACAGGATTAGGCGGATCAGGGCGTAACAGAAGCCATCTCGCCGCCTGAAAGGAATCTCAGTGCCTAATCCTCATCCTGTAAATCCCGTTAATCCTGTCAAAGAGCAGAGCAGAATGGGATTCTGGAGCTCTCCAAAACTTTCACTTCTTTTCAACAGTTCTGAAAGCATGAAGCACCAAACCATTCTGCTCTGGTTCCGCCGGGACCTGCGCCTACACGACCACGAACCCCTCTTTCGCGCCTGGGATCAGGGCGCGGACATCCTTCCCGTTTACGTCATCGACCCCCGCGAGTTTGGGGAGACGCCCTTCGGCTTTGCCAAGACCGGCCCCTTTCGGGCCCGTTTTCTGAAGGAGAGTCTTCTCAATCTGCAGGCGCGCTTGCGCGCGCGGGGGAGCGACCTGATCGTCCTGGCCGGACAGCCAGAGACGCTGCTGCCCGACCTCGCCCGGCAGACCGGGGCTACGGCCATCTTTGCCCACAAAGAAGTGACCTCGGAAGAAACCCATGTGGAGGCCGCCCTCGAGCAGGCCCTCTTCGCCCAGGGCATCGGGCTGGAACTCTTCTGGGGCAGCACCCTTTACCACCTCAACGACCTGCCTATGCCGGTGCAGAGCCTGCCGGAGATCTTCACGCAGTTTCGCAAGCAGGTGGAGAAAATGGCCGGCGTACGGCCTGTGTTTGAAACGCCCGGCCAGCTGTCGCTCCCCCCGGCGGTCCCCGCCGGGTTGACTCCGGAAGCCTGGGGGCTGGAAGGAGAAGCGCCCGACGCCCGGGCTGTCCTTCCCTTCGCCGGCGGCGAAGAGGCCGGCCTCGCCCGTCTGCAAGACTACCTATGGGAGGGCGACCACCTGCGCCGCTACAAAGAGACCCGCAACGGCTTGCTGGGCGCCGACTATTCCTCCAAATTCTCGGCCTGGCTGGCCCTCGGCTGCCTGTCGCCCCGGCAGATCTACGCCGAGGTGAAGCGCTACGAGCAGCTCCGGGTCAAAAACGCCTCGACCTACTGGCTCATCTTCGAGCTCATCTGGCGTGACTACTTTCGTTTTGTGGCCAAAAAGCACGGCAACCGCCTCTTCTTTCCCGGCGGGCTGAAGGGCGACTCCGCCCGGGGAAGGCAGGACGACCGCCTGTTTCGCGCCTGGCAGCAGGGGCAGACCGGCATCCCTTTCGTGGACGCCAACATGCGGGAGCTCTGGGAGACCGGCTTTATGTCCAACCGCGGACGCCAAAATGTCGCCAGCTTCCTGGTACGTGACCTGGGCCTCGACTGGCGCCTGGGCGCCGAGTGGTTTGAGTCACAGCTGGTCGACTACGACGTCTGCTCCAACTGGGGCAACTGGAACTACGTAGCCGGCATCGGCAACGATCCCCGTGAAAACCGCTATTTCAATGTGGTAAGCCAGGGAAAGCGCTATGATCCCAAGGGCGACTATCTCCGGCATTGGCTGCCCGAGCTCGCCGCGCTACCGGCGGCCGGCATTCACGAGCCCTATGCCGAGCAGCGCCGCCAACTGGCGGCGGCAGGTGTACACCTTGGCGGCAACTACCCCCATCCCGTGGTGTCCATGGATCGCCGGCGATCCCGTGCCTGAGCGCCGGTGCAGAAATACCAGAACGGCGGCCCCGATATCGGGGCCGCCGTTTGGCTTTGTGGAGGGATCTATAGGCCAGATAGTCAGGTATTTCCCCCTCTATGGCTTCTGACTTCTGGGCTCTGTTTATCCATTCATCGAGAGCAGAAACTCCTCGTTGTCGAGGGTGCCCTCCATGCGGCCTTTGAGGAACTCCATCCCTTCGATGGGGTTCATGTCGGCCATAAACTTGCGCAGCACCCAGATGCGGTTGATGTCGCCGGGATCGAGGAGCAGGTCCTCGCGGCGGGTGCCGGAGGCCGTCACGTCGATGGCCGGGTATACGCGGCGGTTGGCGAGGCGACGGTCGAGCTGTAGCTCCATGTTGCCGGTACCTTTGAATTCCTCAAAGATCACCTCATCCATTTTGGAGCCGGTCTCGATCAGCGCGGTGGCCAGGATGGTCAGGGAGCCGCCATTTTCGATGTTACGGGCCGCGCCAAAGAAGCGCTTGGGCTTGTGCAGGGCATTGGCATCTACCCCACCGGAGAGGATCTTACCCGAGGCGGGTTGCACGGTGTTGTGGGCCCGGGCAAGGCGGGTGATGGAGTCAAGGAGAATGACCACATCGTGGCCACACTCGACCATACGCTTGGCTTTTTCGAGTACGATGCTCGCCACCTGCACGTGGCGGTCGGCGGGTTCGTCAAAGGTGGAGGCGACTACCTCGGCGTTGACGTTCCGCTCCATATCGGTTACCTCCTCCGGGCGCTCATCGATCAGCAGGATGATGAGGTACACCTCCGGGTGGTTTTCGGCGATGGCATTGGCTACCTTTTGCAGCAGGACGGTCTTACCGGTTTTGGGCTGGGCTACGATCAGGCCCCGCTGCCCCTTACCGATGGGGGAGAAGAGGTCGATGATGCGGAGCGAAAGGTCCTTTTGCTGGGCCTTGCTCTTGACGAGCTTGAAGCGCTCGTCAGGAAAGAGAGGCGTCAGATGGTCAAAGTAGATCCGGTCTCGGATCTCGGCCGGTGGGCGGCCGTTGATGCTGTCGACCCGCAGCAGCGCAAAGTAGCGCTCCCCTTCTTTGGGTGGGCGGATACCGCCGACCACCGTATCTCCAGTCTTGAGACCAAAGAGCTTGACCTGGGACTGTGACACGTAAATGTCATCGGGTGACGATAAGTAGTTGTATTCGGTGGAGCGCAAAAAGCCAAAGCCCTCATTGGTGATTTCCAGAACGCCCTGGCTCGTAATCACCCCGTCCAGATCCAGGTCCAGCACAGGCTGGCTCTGGTTTTGGCTCTGATTCTGACGCTGGTTTTGGTGGCGGGGGGGCTGATTCTGAGGAGCTTGCTCGTTCCCATCCCGCTGGTTGTCTTTGGGACTGCGCTTGCGCCGGCTGCGCTTGTTGCGATCCATGCGCCCGTCATTGTCAGCCTGAAGATCCTGGTTGGCAGGAGATTCTTCCTCGGTAGGTTTTTCTTCGGCAGATACTTCCGGAGCAGGGTTTTCCTGCTTTTCTACGGGTTTTTCCTCCTCCGGCTGACTTCGCTTGCGGCGGGTCGTGCGGGTGCGAGGCGTCTTCTTCTCTGGTTCGGACTCGACTTCGGCAGCTGGCTCAGCCGATTTTTCTTCTGGGGTGTCGTCCTTATTCTCATCCGTTGCACGCGATCGGCGGGTGCGACGGGTACGGCGACGGCCATTGGTCTCGTTATCAGCCGGCTCAGCCTCAGGGGCATCCTGCTTGGCTTCCGTCTCTTTCGATTCGACTTCTGCCGTTTGCTCTTCGGTCTGTGGCTCGGCTTTGACTTCGGCTATTTTCTTGGGCGGCAAAATGGCTTGTTGGTCCAGTATCTTAAAGATCAGATCCTGTTTGCCCATTTTGTCTGTGTCTTTGATGTCCAAGCGACTGGCAATTTCCCTTAGATTGGAAATTTCGGTAGCATTCAGCTCAATAA